>CAZMVQ010000011.1:0-42438 GCA_964569865.1 uncultured Devosia sp. | reverse complement strand
CTTCTGCCACCACCGCCAGATCATGGGTGATCAGAATAAGACCCATTCCATCCTCGTTCACCAGCTTTTCCAACAGTTTTAAAATTTGCGCCTGCGTGGTGACATCAAGCGCAGTGGTTGGCTCATCGGCAATCAAAAGAGCAGGTTTATGAGCAATTGCCATGGCAATAACCACCCGCTGGCGCTGCCCGCCCGATAATTGATGAGGAAAACGGTTTAGGGGAAATTCATCCGCAGGCAATTCAACCCGGATTAAAACCTCCCGTGCAATTTGCATTGCTTTTTTTCTGCTTACATTAGAGTGGATCAGCACCGTTTCTGCCACCTGATCTCCAATGGTTTTAACCGGATTTAGAGCGCTCATCGGCTCCTGAAAAATCATGCCGATTTCACTGCCGCGCAATTCACACATTTGTTTTTCGTTATAATTGAGCAATTCTTCGCCCTTGAATTTTATGCTGCCATTAGTTCTGGCTCCACCCGGTGCGAGCTGCATAATGGCCAAAGCGCTCATGGATTTTCCCGATCCACTTTCTCCGATCACCCCGAGAATTTGCCCCCCGTTTACCTCCAAATCAATATCATGAAGAATTTTTGTCCCCCCGATATTTAAGGAAAGGTCTTTAATGGCCAAAAGATTTTTCATGACCTGTCCCGCCGTAGTTTGGGATCAAGAATATCCCGCAACCCATCACCTAAAAGATTTAGACCAAGCACACTCAAAACAATGGCCAATCCCGGTAAAATCGCCAGATGCGGAGCCACAAAAATCAGCGTTTGCGCCTCGGCCAGCATCCGCCCCCAGCTCGGGATTGGCGGCTGCACCCCAAGCCCCAGATAAGACAGCCCCGCCTCGGCCAAAATTCCGAGAGAAAATTGAATGGTTCCCTGAACAATTAAAAGATTTAGGATATTGGGCAGAATATGTTCCACCGAAATTCTTGCGCGTCCTTTTCCTGCAACCCTTGCGGCCAGAACAAACTCGCGCGTCCATAAGGATAAAGCCGCCCCCCGCGCCAGTCGGGCAAATACCGGAATATTAAAAATCCCGATGGCAATAATGGCATTTATCGCCGAAGGGCCATAAACCGCCGTTATTAAAATCGCTATCAACAGGGCGGGAAAAGCAAAAACCAGATCATTGCTGCGCATGATGAATTCATCAAAAAAACTTCCCTGACGCGCCGCCGCCGCAAGGCCCAAAGGCACCCCGAGAACAATGCCGATACCAACCGCAATAATCGCCACCGCAATTGATGTGCGCGCCCCAACCATGATCATCGAAACAACATCGCGCCCAAAATGATCGGTGCCAAGACCATATTGGGTATTGGCCACGCATCGCCAGCCTTCAAACCATGAATTTTGAGCAGAGGGGAAATCAATTTCCCCGACCCAGGCCTGAAATGGCGGGCATTTAAGCCGGTTGCCAATATCCAGCACCGTCACATCATATGGGGCCCAATAAAGAGAAAGCAGCGCCACAAAAACAAAAAATACGCTGAGCAATACGCCAATGACAAAGCTTGGAGTTTTTAAGGCAATGGCAAAAAAACCGCGCTCAGCCGGACCCGATATTTTAACGTTCAAATCACTCATTGGAATGACTTTCAAGGCTTTTGTCCCCAAGGCTTCTGTTCCTGAGGCGCGGATCAGCGATTCCATAGGCAATATCAACAATAAATGTCACAACGATTACCGCAAATACCAGCAGCATGACCACAGATTTGACCACGATGAGATCGCGCTGGGTAATGCCCTGAAACACCAGCCGCCCCAATCCGGGCAAAAAGAACACATTTTCAATAATAATCGCCCCGGCCAGCAAAAACGAAAATTGCAAGCCGATAATGGTCAATACCGGAATAAGCGCGTTGCGCAGGGCATGGCGCCAAAGGGTCTGACGTTTGCTCAAGCCCTTCGCCCGCGCGGTGCGAATATAATCTTCGCTCAATGTATCAAGCAGGCTGGAGCGCATAACCCGGGCCAGAATTGAAGCTTGGGGCAGCGCCAGAGCAATTGCTGGCAGGGTCAAAGATTTCATTCCCGCAAAAAAACCCTCATCCCAGCCGGGAAATCCCCCGGCGGAAAACCAGCGCAGTGACACCGCAAAAATCAGCACCAAAATCATTGCGAACCAGAAATTTGGCACGGCAATTCCCAATTGCGTCGCCCCCATAATGCCCACATCGGTTTTGGAATTGCGATTGGCGGCGGCAATAATTCCCACGGGAAAAGCAATAAGAGTTGAAAGGGTTAGAGCATAGATGGTCAGGGGCAGCGAAACCCATATCCGATCATTGATGAGATCGCTGACAGGAGTTTTATAGGTGTAGCTGATGCCAAAATCCCACTGCAACAGCCCCATAATCCAGCTAAAATACCGCTGCCATATGGGTAGATTTAAACCCAATTGCTGACGCAATTCCTCCACCGCTTCCGGTGCGGCACTAATCCCCAGCATCAACGCTGCCGGATCACCGGGTATAATTTCGATAACAAAAAACACCACAACACTGGCCGCAACCAGACTGAACAATAAGGAGACTAAACGTTTAAGGGTGAATACCAGCATGTGATTTTATCAAGCTTCATTGCAAAGCCGGGGGCCAGAACACTGGCCCCCAGTCAAAATCACAAAAATCATTCCGACCAGGAAACCCCGGTCATATCATTGGCCTGAGTGGGAGAATTTTCCCACAAGCCATTGATTTTGGCGTTTGCCACCCCGGTTTTTGCCAATTGGAACAAATAACCGTTCACATACTCATCTGCAATTAGCTGCTGAGCCTGATGCAACAGATCAGTACGGGCCGCCGGATCAGCGGTAACATTCAACTCGGCGATAATTGCCTGCATTTCCTTAGAATCATACTGGAAGTAATAATCATCCCTTGCATAAATCCCGATATCAAACGGCTCCGTGTGCGAGACGATGGTCAAGTCATAATCCTTGGCCCCAAACACCTCTTCAAGCCATTGCGCCCATTCCAGATTGGTGATTTCGGTCTCGATTCCAACTGCACGCAATTGAGCAGCAATGATTTCACCACCCCTTCTGGCATAGGGCGGGGGCGGCAGTTTCATACGCAGGGTAAGATCGCTCACCCCCGCTTCTGCCAACAAAGCCATAGCTTTTTCCGGGTCATAATCAGATTGCTCCCTCAGGTCCAGATAATCAGGGTTTGACGGATTAAAATGTGTGCCGATGGGGGTTCCAAAGCCAGACATGGCCCCATCAATTATATCCTGCCGGTTTATGGCATGGGCAATGGCATGACGCACCCGAACATCATCCAAAGGCGGCGATTGATTATTGGTCGAGAGAATAGTCTCCCCCTCGGTTGCTCCAACGATCACCTTGAAGCGCGGATCAGCTTCAAACTGGGGCAGGGTTTCAGAGGCGGGAAAATTGGGGAAAGCATCCACATCCTGCGCCATCATCGCAGCAAAGGCCGCGCTTGGGTCAGATATGAACTTGAATGTGACATTTTCCAGCGCCACTTCGGCGCCCCAATAATTGGGGTTTTTCACCAAAACAACCTTGTCGCCCTGCGCCCAGTCAACAAAGGTAAACGGGCCGGTGCCAATGGGGTTGGTGCCATTATCAGCCGCACTTTCCGGCGCAACGATAACCGCATCACCCCATGCCATGTTGAACAGGAACGAGCCATTGGGCTGGGAAAGGGTCACGATAACAGTGATCGCATCTTTAGCTTCCACGGCAGCAATATCGGCAAACAGCGCCTTTTGGGCATTGGTTGAATCTTCCGCCATCGCCCTCTCGAGAGAGAATTTCACATCCTCAGCATCCATATCGGTGCCATCGTGAAATTTCACACCGGAATTCAGGGTGAATGTATAGGTCAGACCATCCTCAGAAATATCCCATTCTTTTGCCAGCGCAGGAATAATGGCGCCGTTGGAATTAAATCTGGTCAGCCCTTCAAAAATATTGGCATAAACCACCTCATCAATGGCAGCGGCTGCGCCCCCGGTCGGGTCAAGATTGGGCGGCTCAAGCACCATGCCCACAGTAATATCAGTTTGCGCCGACAGAGCCGGGCTAAGGCTTGTAGCCAGCACCAAGGCGGTGCTTAAAGCCATCAGAAAATTGGATTTTCTCATATTCTTCTTCCCTGTTTTTCGGGCCAAACACCCATTTGTTTTTATTCTTAACGAGTTTATTCTCTGGGCGCCAGTAGGTCCAACAGAGATAAAGCCATCACCTGCCCACTTTCCACCATATCCTCAACTCCAACATATTCATCAGGCTGATGGGCCAGATCAAGAATTCCCGGCCCATAGGCTATGCAGTTTTTCATCCTGCCAATCCTGTCGATATGTTTTTGATCATAGGTTCCCGGCGAGACCACATATTGCGGTTCTCGACCAAAAACCTCCCCGATTGCTTTAGCTACCGCACTAACCACTGGAGCGTTTTTTTCGGTCATTGTCGGGGGAACCTGCCACATTTCATGCAGCTCATATTCAAATTTATCTCGGGATTTTTTGACCTTTTCCAAAAGATCAACAACCTCGTTTTTCACCTCGTCAGGGCTTTCTTCAATCAGATAGCGCCGATCAATAATCATTTTGCAACTATCGGGAACAATCGCGGCGGGAAACCCGTCAAACCCATCTTCGGGCTCGCTTAAGCCTCCATGAAAAGAATTTATGTTCATAGTGGATTGCTTGGCCCCCTCGGGAACCACCGGCATATCGGTTTTGCGTTTTGCCAGCGCCGGAAACAGGTTTTCCTCCATTTCCTCTAACACCGCCCCCATATGACGCACTGCACAATCCCCCAAAAACGGCATGGAGCCGTGGGCAATATGGCCCTTGGTTTCAATTTGTGCCCACCAGACCCCGCGATGGCCAAGACAGATCCGATCCTTGTTCAAAGGCTCGGGGATGATCACATGCTGAACTTTTGATGGTGAAAAATATCCCTTTTCAGCCAGATAGGCCACTCCGCCAAAGCCTCCGGTTTCTTCATCCGCTGTGGCAGAAATTTCAATCGCTCCGCAAAAATCAGGCACCAGATCAATAAAAACCTCAACTGCAATGATCGAAGCCGCCAGCCCCCCCTTCATATCACAACTGCCGCGCCCGTAAATTTTTCCCCCCTTCAACTCTCCACCAAAGGGATCAAAGCTCCAGCCATTGCCTACCTCCACCACATCAATATGAGAGTTAAAATGCACACATTGGCCGCTTGCGGTGCCTTCACGCCGGGCAACAAGGTTCCAGCGTGGATATTTTTCACTATCCCCTGGCGTATCAAACGCCCGTATCAGCTCGGTTTCAAAACCTTTTTTTTTGAGGCGCTTGTCAAGATATTCGCAGATTTCAAGATAGCCATGGCCGGGCGGGTTAAGGGTTGGCATACGAATAAGATCTTGCGTCAGCGCCACCAGATCATCGCGCCGGGCTTCAATTTCTTTGCGCAATTTTTCTTCAATTTTTAGCACGCAAGCACAACTCCAACTGCATATATTTGCAAGATTTCAGCCTGTGCCTGTGACCATCACAAGTCAATAGAAGTTGAAACTTGAGAAACTGAAATTTGATAATTTCAACAAACCAGATCAATCTAGCAATTGCGCTTTGATATGCACTTCACTTGTTATGGTTCTATGTACCGGACAACGCTCGGCAATTTCAAAGATTTTTTGTCTTTCTTCTTCACTAAGGTCACCTGTGATTAAAATTTTCGTATCAATCACATCCACCTTTCCAACCTTTGTCTCGCAATGTTCACAATCTTTGGCATGAATTTTTTCGTGGGAAAGCCGCACCTGCACCCGGCTCAGATTATAGCCTTTTCTGGCAGCATACATTCTCATGGTCATGGATTTGCAGGTCCCAAGGGCCGCCAGCAAAAAATCATAGGGGGTTGGGCCAGTATCATCTCCCCCTACGCTTTTTGGCTCATCCCCGTTCAAAATATGTCCCGACCCGGTAACCACCACATTGGTAAATTTCCCCGTTCCGGTTTCTGCTACCTCAACACTGCCCTCAATTGCTTTTGGTTCATCAAATCGAGAAGTTTCAGATTGAATATATCGCTGCGCCCATGCGCCAATAATTTGTGCGCTATAGATTGCATCAGCCCTTTTGGATAAAAAATGATCGCTATCATCAAGGGAAACAAAGCTCTTGGGATGCTTGGCTGCTAAAAAAATCTCACTGGCATTTTCAATTCCCACCACCTCATCCAAGGGTGCATGCATTATCAGCAGGGCTTTTTTCAGATCGCTTACCCTCGCAAGCAGATTATGCCCCTCAATATCATCCAAAAACTGCTTCTTGATACAAAATGGCCGCCCGCCCAACAATACTTTTGCCTCGCCGCTTTGATTAATTTCCTCAATTGAATTTTGAAATATATGTTTGACATGGGCCGGATCCGCTGGCGCGCCAATGCTAACAACCGCCCGGCTTTGTGGTATCTGATGAGCGCAGGCCAAAATTGCCGCCCCGCCTAGGGAATGTCCGATCAGGATTTGTGGCGCCATATCATTTTTAGCCATATGATCAGCTGCCGCAACAAGATCAGCTACATTGGAAGAAAAATTGGAATTGGCAAACTCCCCCTCGCTGGATCCAAGACCGCTGAAATCAAAGCGCAACACACCAATTCCCAGCTTAATCAGGGCCGCCGAAATTTGATTGGCGACAAAAATATCCTTACTGCAGGTGAAACAATGGGCAAATAATGCATAGGCTCTTATGGGACCATTGGGCAAATCAAGTCGCCCAGACAGCTGCTCTGCGTTACCGCCGGGAAATTTAAAACGTTGGGTTGCTTCGTTCACTTTTAATGCCCCTCATCTGTTATGCCTAACCGGGTTCAGTGCATGTAGCCAAAACAACAAAACACATTCCAGACAAACCCGTTCACGGCTACGTTATATACCCATAATAACATAATGTTGAACTTCAATTTCTGGCAATTTCCACCAATTAACGTATGCTCACCTCTCGTTAAAACTTGAAAAGGCTAAAAATATGCGTTCACTTTCATCCCGGTTTTTGCCCAAATTTGCCGCCCCACTTGCCATGGCAGCAATCGCCTCACTTGTTTTTATTGCCCCCGCCAGCGCCCAGGCAAATGTGGTCAACGGAGCTTCCGTTTTTAATTCATGCGCTGGCTGCCACAAGGTTGGCGATGGTGCCCAAAATGCTTCTGGCCCTGTTCTAACGGATGTAATCGGGCGCATTGCAGGCACCTATGAAGGTTATAGATTTTCCAATGATCTGATTGCCGCAGGCCAATCCGGTCTGGTTTGGAGTGAAGATAACCTAGCGGAGTTCATTGCCGATCCAAGCGGCTTCCTCAAGGAATTTTTAGACGATAGCGGCGCACGCTCAAAAATGCCGTTCAGACTGCGTGATGAAGATAATGCCACCGATGTCGCTGCATATCTGGCATCCCTCAACTAGGGGCAGGCCAGACAAACGCGGTTTTGCTTTCTTTACAAATACTTGCGGGCGGACCTGTTCTCTGCCCGCAAAATGGTTTTGAAAAACCCGACCATAATACCAGATAATTTTTGATCCTGTCAGCGCCCACAGCCGCCTGCACAGCTAATATACATGGGGATTTTCAAAAGATTTGACCATTTGATAAAAAAAATCCATACTTTGCCCGTAAAATTCATTCAATTTAACGGAGATCACAATGCAAAAGAAACTCCGCTGGTCGCGCCGGCTCATGCTAGTCGCGATAGCCTTTGCAGCAACAATTATGTCATCTAGCGTTAGCATGGCTCAGGTGATTAAAGTCGCCGCCATCTATACGCTCCCGGTCGAACAACAATGGATTTCACGCATTCATATTGCCCTGAACGCGGCAATGGAACGCGGTGAAATCGAATATGTTTATTCAGAAAACGTCGCCAATACCGATTATGAACGCGTCATGCGTGAATATGCCTTTGCCGGTCAGCAATTAGTCGTCGGAGAAGCGTTTGGCCTTGAACGCGCCGCCAGAAAAGCCGCCGAAGACTTTCCAGATACTGCATTTTTGATGGGATCATCCTTTGGCCCAAGTGGCGATAATTTTTCCGTTTTTGATAACTGGATCCACGAACCAGCATTTCTTAGCGGCATAATTGCCGGAACTGCCACCGAATCAAACCTTATCGGGCTTGTCGGCGGATATGCCATCCCCGAAGTTAATCGTCTAATGAACGCCTTTATGGACGGCGCTCGTTCAGTAAACCCAGACGTGAAATTTCTCGTCAACTTTATCGATAGCTGGTTCGATCCCCCAAAAGCCAAAGAAAGCGCTTTTGCCATGATGGATGCCGGTGCAGACATTATGTATGCGGAACGTTTTGGCGTCTCTGATGCTGCCGTTGAACGTGGTGTTAAAGCCATTGGCAATGTTATCGACACATCGGCTGATTATCCCGACACCATATTGGCCTCTGCCCTTTGGAACATGGGACCAACCATTGATCGCGCTATTGCAGCGGTATCTGAAGATCGTTTTGAACCTGTCGATTATGGCCAATATTCCTTCATGGGCTATGGTGGTAGTTCTTTGGCGATGGACGAAAGCCTGATCCCTGACGATGTGGTATCTTTGGTTCGTGCAGCTGAACAGGACATTATGGATGGTATGTTTCGGGTCAACGTCAATGATACAGAACCGGTTTCCGACAATTGATATCGGATAAAGAACTCTCGTGTCTGACAATGACAACATAATCCTAAAACTCACCGGGCTGAGCAAACGCTTTGGCCCGGTGATTGCTGCCGATAATATAAACCTTGAATTACACCGGGGTGAGGTTCTGGCCCTGCTTGGAGAAAACGGGGCCGGAAAAACCACTCTGATGAATATGTTGTTCGGCCATTATACTCCCGACGAGGGAAGTGTTGAGGTCAGCAACGATGACGGTGATATGCATACCCTGCCCCCCGGTCAGCCTCAGGCGGCAATCAATGCCCGCATCGGCATGGTGCATCAGCATTTCGCGTTAGCTGAAAATCTAACCGTTCTGGATAATATTCTGCTTGGTTCCGAGCCATTATTTTCTCCCTTTCGAAGGCTTTCCAAACCAATAAAAAAAATCAAAGCTATAATGGCCACTTCCGGCCTGAAAACTCCATTGGACGAAAAGGTGGGTAATCTTTCCGTTGGCGAGCGCCAGCGGGTGGAAATTCTAAAAGCTCTTTATCGGGATGCAAAAATTCTGGTTCTTGATGAGCCAACCGCAGTCCTTACCCCGCAAGAGGCAGACAGTCTTTTCGCCTCCATTCGTACCATGGTGAAAAAGGGCCTTTCCGTAATCTTCATCTCCCATAAACTGCGCGAAGTGCTGGCCTTTTCAGACCGCATCGCAGTGTTGCGTCATGGACGCAAGGTGGGGGAAATGCAGACCTCGGACGCTGATACCAATTCCATTGCCAAAATGATGGTTGGCGCCGATACCCAGACCATCACCCGTGAAAGCTTTGAAGCCGGACCACCCATATTACTCATGAAAGAAGTTTCAACCTCTGGAGAGCGGGCTTCTGAAGTTTTACGCGGAATAAATTTTGAAGTATGTACCGGCCAGATCGTTGGCATCGCAGGGGTTTCGGGCAATGGGCAAAGTGCACTGGCGGCTTTAATCTCCGGCCTGAACGATCCAAAATCGGGCACGATGGAATTTAATGGCCAAAAAATAGCCAAATCCACCCCGAAAAAAATGATCGATGCCGGTATCGGACGCATTCCCGAAGATCGCCATCGCGATGGGGTTGTTGGCTCCATGAGCATTGCCCACAATTTGATTATTGAAAGACTGGGGGATGATAAATTCAATCGTTTTGGATTTTTGCGCAATCGCCAGATTAGCGAAAACGCAAAATACCTGTCTGAAGCATTTGATATTCGCGGGCCGGGAATTGAAAGCCGCACCGCCCTGCTTTCCGGCGGCAATATGCAAAAGCTCATTCTGGCCCGCATATTGGACACCAATCCAAAACTTATAATTGCCAACCAGCCCACAAGAGGGCTTGATTTTGGTGCCGCTGCCGAAGTGGGTCGTCGCCTGTTGGAAGCCCGCCAGCGCGGGGCCGGAGTTATTTTGATCTCCGAAGATCTCGACGAAATCCTTACCCTTTGTGACCAGATTTTTGTTGCCCATGATGGAGGCCTGACGAAAACCGATAGCCGCGACCGGGCACAAATCGGCTTGTTAATGACTGGACATTTAAATGATACGCATTGAGCCAAGACAAAAAATCTCCCCCTTTGCCAAGATTTATATTCCGGTAATTTCAGCAATAGCTGCACTGGCCTTAACAATAATTCCGCTGACCTTTGCCGGCGTGTCAATAATTCCAGCCTTTAAACAAATGTTTATCGGAGTTTTTGGCTCGGTGTTCTCGTTTACCGAAATGCTAACCCGCGCCACTCCGTTAATGTTCACCGGCCTTGCAGTCGCTTTGGCCTTTAGGGCACGGCTTTGGAATATTGGCGCCGAGGGCCAGCTATATCTGGGAGCCATGGCCGCCGCATGGATTGGCACCGGAATGATTGATGGACCGGTTTGGATCATGATCCCGCTGGTTTTAATCGCCGGAGCTACTGCCGGAGCTTTGGGCATGCTTGGCCCGGCCTTGCTAAAAACCCGTTTTGGTGCTGATGAGGTGGTGACTTCATTACTGCTCAATTTCATCATTTTGATCTTTGTACAAATGATGCTTGAGGGGCCGTTAAAAGACCCGATGGGTCTGGGCTGGCCCCAATCCATGCCCATCATTGATTCAGCAACCCTGCCCCGCCTGCTCGATCGCATGCGCATCCATGCCGGGCTGATCGTTGCTCTGATCGCCGCTGTCATTGTGGCGATAATTCTTTCGAAATCCGTTCTGGGACTTAAAATTCGCGCCGTGGGAGAAAACCCGGCCGCCGCCCGCCATGCCGGTATCGGGGTCAATCGCACCCTGTTGCTGGTCGCCTGTGGCTCTGGCGCATTGGCAGGTCTGGCCGGAGTATCTGAAGTTGCAGGCTTAAAAGGATATCTCACCGCCGACCTTTCCCCCGGCTTTGGCTATGCGGGCATAGTCGTTGCCATGCTGGCGGGGCTTTCTCCGGTCGGGGTGATTATTGCCGCGCTTTATATTGCCACCGTTTTTGTTGGTGCCGATAGTATGAGCCGGGCCATGGGCGTTTCAAGTTTCCTTGCTGATCTGGTGGTTTCCATGTCTTTGATCTGCGTTCTGATCGGTGGTTTCTTCTCGCGCTTTTCTGTTAAACTTGAGCGCAGACAGGGCAAAACATCATGATGGAAATCCTGCAGATATTTATGAGCGAAAGCTTTTGGGTCGCCTCTTTGCGTATCGCCACGCCGCTGATTTTTGGCGTTCTTGGTGCTCTATTGTGCGAACGGGCCGGCGTGCTAAACCTTGGCATCGAGGGCATTTTTGTTGTCGGAGCCATGACCGGCTGGCTGGTGGTGTGGATGGGTTCCCCCCTGTGGTTTGGCCTTGTCGTTGCGGCCTTTGCAGGCGGGTTATTTGGTGTTTTTCACGGATTTCTCACCGTTACCCTTGGCCTTTCCCAGCATGTTTCAGGGCTTGGCATAACGCTTTTCGCCACCTCCAGCGCTTCTTTTATCTATCGCACCGTGCTGCCCGATGTTTCCTCCCCACCCCGCATTGAAGCCTTTAAGCCCATGGATGTGCCGTTTTTAAGCGACATTCCATTTCTTGGGCCGGTAGTTTTTCAACAAACTGCCATGACATGGCTGGCCCTGATCATGGTCGGTTTAATCTGGTGGATGATGGCCAAAACCCCTCTAGGGGTGGCAATTCGGGCCGTGGGCGATAACCCGGATGCGGTAAATGCCCAAGGGCTTTCGGTCAGCGCCTTGCGCATTGGCGCGGTGGCAGCAGGATCGGCATTAATGGCCCTTGGCGGAGCGTTTTTGACCATGTCGGCGTTTAATGCGTTTTTCTTTGGCATGGTCAACGGAAGAGGCTGGATCAGCATTGCTCTGGTGATTTTTGCCAGTTGGAAACCGGGAAAGGCCCTGCTTGGTGCTTTGCTTTTTGGCATGTTTGATGCCTTGCAGGTACGATTGCAAACCGAAGCTGGAGCAGTTATCCCCTCGCAGATTTTCCTGATGGCCCCCTATATTCTTTCAATCATTGCTCTGGTAATCGTTGCCCGGCGCGCTGAATATCCCCGCGCCCTGTTGCACCCATGGTTCAAGGGGCAAAGATAGGATTTCTAATAAAAATGCCTTTTGATCTGATTGTAAAAAACATCACCCTTCCAGATGGCCAAACCAATATGGATATTGCCTGTGGACAGGGTAAAATTCTGGCCATCGAAAACGCCATCAATGCTGAAGCAAAAACCATAATTGATGGCGAAGGGTTTCTTGTCAGCCCGCCATTTGTTGACCCCCATTTTCATCTGGATGCCACCCTTTCGTTAGGCCGCCCAAGAATGAATGTCTCTGGCACCCTGTTAGAGGGCATTGGCCTTTGGGGTGAATTAAAACCCATTCAAACAATTGAAGAAATTGCTGAGCGCGCCCTCAAATATTGCGACCTTGCAATAAGCATGGGAATTGGCGCCATTCGCTCCCATGTGGATATTTGCGATGATGAACTAAAAGGTGTTGAGGCCCTGTTGGCGGTAAAAAAACAGGTCGCCCCCTATCTGGATTTACAGCTTGTCGCCTTTCCCCAGGATGGATTTTATCGCTCCAAAAACAGTGAAAAAAATCTTATCCGCTCCCTTGATATGGGGGTAGATGTGGTTGGCGGCATTCCCCATTTTGAACGCACGATGGATGAGGGAAAACGCTCCATCAAAGCCCTTTGTGAACTGGCAGAAAAACGCAACCTGATGGTTGATATGCATTGTGATGAAACCGATGATCCCATGAGCCGCCATGTGGAAACTTTAGCCTTTGAAACCCAGCGCTTGGGTTTGCAGGGCCGTGTCACAGGCTCACACCTTACCTCCATGCATTCCATGGATAATTATTATGTTTCAAAACTCATTCCCCTGATGGCCGAGGCTGAACTTTGTGCCATTCCCAACCCGCTGATCAATATTATGTTGCAGGGTCGCCATGATACCTATCCCAAACGGCGCGGGATGACCCGGGTTCCCGAATTAAGAGCCGCTGGAATTAACGTCGCTTTTGGCTCTGATTGTGTGATGGACCCGTGGTATTCCCTTGGCAAAGCCTGCATGCTTGATGTGGCCCATATGGGTTTGCATGTGACACAATTATCCTCGCGTCAAGATATGGCATGGTGCTTTGATGCGGTGACCAAAAACGGGGCCAAAACCATGGGGCTAAATAATTATGGCCTGGAAAAAGGCTGCGAAGCCAATTTTGTTCTGCTTCAGGCCAAAAACCCCATCGAGGCAATTCGGCTTCGCGCCAACCGTCTGGCCGTTGTTCGAAATGGTAAAATTATTGCCAGAACCCCACGACAGGAAACTGAACTTTTTTTGCCCCAGCGTCCAAATGCACTTGATCCGGCAAATTATGCCCCGACCGAAAATTTAAGAAAAAATTAAGCCTGTTTCACACAATAAACCATAGGTTGAGAAACTATAATCTTAACTGTGATTATCTGCTCCTGAAAGGACTGACTTATGTCGGTTTCAATTCATGTGAAGGGGCAAAACATGCATCAGCGAACTGCAAATTTTATCAAATACAGCATATTCGCAGTTGCGATATTGTCGCTTTCAGGCTGCGCGGCCACCGGTTTTGGCGGCCCTTTTAATTCAAAACCTGCCCAGATTGCCGATATTTCCGACAAGGGAGACTTCACGGCCACCAGTGCCCTAAAAGAAGCTCGTGCCCAGTTCAAAAGTAATAATTTTGGCTATTCCGCCGCCTATTACAAAAAATATACCGAACTTTCCCCGCAAAGCCCTCAAGGTTATGTGGGGCTGGCCGCATCCTATGATCGCTTGGGCCGTTTTGACCTATCCGACAGGGTTTATGCTTCTATGCGCAGGATTACCGGCGAAACCGCTCAATACTATAATAATATGGGATATTCCTACATGTTGCGCGGAAATCTTCAGGTGGCACTGGCCAATTTCAGAAAAGCGGCAGCTATTGATCCGAGCAATGTCACCATCGCCAACAATATTCAATTGCTGGCCGATGCTGCATCGGAACGGGCTTAAAATTATTCGCCTTCGTCTCCACCGTCTACCGGTGGCAGCCACATTGAACCATCTTTTCCCAGACCGGAAACATCATATTGCTCATCACTGGACGGGTCGATCGTTTGCGCCTCCAGATTGGCTTTAACGGCGTTTCCCCCCCCTTGGGTAATCCTGTCGGAATTGGCCAGATAAGTCGGGTCGCATGCGCTAACGATCAATGTCAGCGACGCTACAATTATGGTGCTTTTTAAAACCACAGCATATTTCATCTTTTTCATTCCCCACCCTCAGAGCCAAGATCAATAATATAGCCAAACGGCCCCGCTGTTCCCGCCCCTAATTCAAAATTTCTAACCATCTGCCTTGTCACTTCCATCTGCCCCAATGCAAAAAACTGCACATCATTTGCCGGTGCGCTATTATCCAGCGGTGTGGCCAATTCCTGCCCCGGCACTGCCGGTTGCACTAATCTTGGAGTAACGATTACCACCAATTCGGTTTCCTGCTTTTGATAGCTTGAAGACTTGAACAACGACCCAAGCACCGGCACTTCGCCCAGCCATGGCAATTGATTTTGCCGAAGATTATTATCATTTTGCAACAATCCGGCGACTGCAAAGCTCTGCCCGTCTCTTAGCTCAACGGTGGCATTTAGTGTTCTGGTATTAAACACCGGGTCCCCGGAAGCTGTAAAACTGCCAATTGAAGATACTTCAGGCGAGAGTTGAATTTGAATTCGGTTATCGTCGAGCACAATTGGCGTAAACTCAAGACGCACCCCAAAATCACGATAGGTAAGAGTGGTGTTTCCATTATTGTCATTGACCCTGATGGGCACCTGCCCGCCAGCCAGAAAGCTCGCCGTCACGCCGGAAAGTGTAGTCAGGTTCGGCTCGGCCAGAGTTCTCACCAATCGTTTTGTTTCCAGCGCGTTGATAGTGGCGTTAAGAGAGACCCCGCTAACACCGGAAATAACGCTGGTGATAAAGGTTGCGAACGAGCCTGCATTGGCGGCCGGGTTTTGAGGCCCTCCACCGATGGCTACAGAAACGCCGCCAACATTTCCGCCCCATTGAATACCAAGTTCGCGCCCGGCATTTCTTTGGGCCTCAAGAATACGCACTTCCAAGTTTACCTGCTGCCCACCTTTTAAGGTAATGACATTGACTATGGATGGAGAGCCATACTGATCGACAATTTCTAAAACTTTTTCCATGGAATAGGCATCATTAACACTGCCGGAAAGCTGCACCCTGCCATTGACCGTGTTGACCTTGACGTCCGAACGCGGAAGCGCAGCACGGATCGAGCGCGAAATATCGGCACTGTTTACACCAACTTCAACCGCCAGCAATCCCACGGGTGCCCCGGATTCAGAATAAAGGTTCACCGTGGTCGTGCCAAACGAGCGCCCCACCAGATAGATGGATTTGTCGGTAATCGGCTGCGCGTCTGCAATCTCAGGATTAGCTGCAACAATTTTACTAACCGCATCGGACAAAACAACTGTAACCGCCTGAGATACCGGCAGATTGATTTTCAATACCGAAACTGTCTGCAAATCATACTCAACGGTTTGAGCGACCACACGCCCAGACAGCATAGTAAATATGACAAATATCACCGATAATATTATGCCAGCTCGGGCAATTGAGTGAGCAGAGCTGTTTTCAATTTCATCAATAGCGATAGATTTACGAATGCTCATTTTGCTGCATCAACAGGCATGTCGCGCCAATATTTCAGCCGCAAAATACCTGACCCCCATACGTGTCAAACATCTTCTCCAAAACCGGACAGCAAAGTTTCAAATTGCTTGTTTTGGAAATCACCACCAATCTATCATTTTATGGTCAACACCATATTAACGACACAAATTATCTCAATTGAGGCGCTTGGCCATTTGAATTCCAGAACGGACTGGATAGCCGAATTGCCTGATTTGAAGCGCTTAATTGCTCGGTTCCTGTTCCGGCAAAATCCTTCATGGAGCGCAATACCAGCGACAATTGTCCAAGACCGACAGCGCCAACAATCACTTCAGCTCCCTTTGCATCAAGCTCAAGAGTAACAATGGCATCATCATTGAAAAATTGCGCACTATCATCCCCCTCACTTTCAGGTGCGCCGGTTGTTCCGCGTTCACCAAGGTTTTCACCAATGGCCAGCACTTTTACATTGCTCAGAATTATTGAAGATGTCAGACCCAAAGGAGTATCCCGGGTTAAAATAACATCAACCTGATCGCTGGGATTTATAAATCCACCCGAGGCCGTCTCTGGCCTGATGGACACAGAAACCCCGCGCATTCCTGAATTAAGTATCGCTGAAAGATAGCCCTGAGACGCCCGAACAAGCTTTTGCTCGCGTATCGGCTCACCGGGAAAAATTTCAAATCTGGCTAAGGCATCGCCCATATCTGTTAATGCGTCAGGGACGGCTTCAATTGTTATATAATCTGAACGAACAGAACCTATCGGCCATTCTTCCCAAGCCAGTGTTGCCGTGGATAAACGCTGACCAACGCCAATTTCCTGCTTTGCGGTCAAAACCTGAACCCTTGCCTCTTTTATCACTTCAACTTTAGCGGTTGGTTCAATTACCTGTTCAGGGTCTTGCTGAACGGCAAAAAACGCCGCCATTCCACCAGAAACTATGGCCAGCGCCAACAATAAAACCTGCGATGCTTTGAAATTGCGCCGCCCCGGAGAACGGGCAAACATTGCGCCAAACTTGCCATTGCTGGTTTTTTCTGCTCCAGAACGTTGTAACTCAGCCCGCATTGCATCCATCTGGCGGCGCTCGGCTTTCCTGCGCTCTACCCCCTCATATTGCGGTTGCCCTTTTTTAGGATTGGCAATGTCATAACTTACCCGCTCGTGCTTTCGCCGCTCGACACCAGTGGGAGATCCACCAACTTCTACCAATTCCCCCTGATCATCGCTTGAAGGTAATTTTTGCCGCCGCTCTACTCCATCAGGAGCAGAGCCGGTTTCTACAACATCTATCTGTGCTTTTCTGAGCAATTTACCCTCACCGGAATTTAAAAAAATTCATCGGGCATCAATAATTTTGAGCCCCCACCGGCAACGATACAAAGGATAAATAACTGTTTTGTTCTAAAAATATAGAAAATTTTATCTATTTAGGATTGGGAGAGCGCTTAACAAACGAACCTGCAAAGGTAAGGACCTGTTAAGTCTCTGCTCTTTCGGCCCAACCAGCAAAAATTTTCTCCAGCACAACAACAATGTAATAGAGCAAAATACCCAAAAAAGCCAAAGCGATTAACACCGCAAACATCAGCGGATAATCCGCCGAAATTTTGCCACTATCGAACAAAAAACCCAAACCTTTGCCGTGGGGTTCAATAATCTCCACCAGATTGGTTCCGATAAAAGCCAGCGTTACCGCCACCTTCAACGCCCCGAAAAACTCGGGCAGTGTTTTGGGCAGGGCTATCTTGATAAAAATCGTAAAACGGCTGGCCCCAAGCGATTTAAGAATATCGCGATATTCCGGCTCAAGGGTTGATAGACCGATGGAGACAGAAACAGCTATGGGGAAAAACGAAATCAAAAACGCCATCATTACGGTATTCATATCATCAGCACCCACAAACATCAGCGCGATCACCGGCACAAGGGTGGCTTTTGGGATGGCGTTAAAACCCACCAGCAGCGGATAAAGCGCTTCGCGCATAAGTTTGGAAAGCCCCATGACCATTCCAAATCCGGTGCCCACAATTATTGCAATCAACAATCCTGCAACCGTGCGCCACAATGTGTCCCAGCCATAGGAGAGAAATAGTCCCTTAAATTTCCAAAAAGCGGGCCATAGATCAGATGGCGAGGCCATTTTGTAGTTTGGCCACTGATTAACCCAGACCAGCCATTCCCAAAAAATAAAGAAAATAACGATCGCTGACAGGGGAATTGCAATTTTTCGTACCGTTTCCATTATGCATTTTCCTCTGTTTTAACACTTCTACCCTGAGCAATTTGAATTTCATGGCGAAGTCTGGCCAGCATTTTTACCGACTTTTCAGTGTAAAGATCCTCCAGCGTTCGCTCGTTTCCCAAAGTCACATCCAAAACAAATTGGCTGTTTGCCGGTCGTCCCGACATAACCACCACCTGATCCGCAAGAAAAACCGATTCTCGCAAATCATGGGTAATCATCAAAGTTGTAAACGCCTCTTCTTTGCGCAATTCATGCATAATTTGCCAAAGATCCTCACGGGTAAAAGCATCGAGCGCCCCAAACGGCTCATCAAGAATTAGCACTTCTGGCCTGTGCACCAGCGCCCGGCAAAGCGAAGCACGCTGACGCATCCCCCCGGACAATTCAGAAGGTCGTTTATCTTCAAACCCCTCAAGCCCGACCAGGGAGAGCAAAGACATGGCCCTGTCGATTTTTTGCTTTTGGGACAGGTTATTGGAAACAATTTCCAGCGGCAGCAACACATTTTTTAATATGGAGCGCCATTCCAAAAGAACAGGATTTTGAAAAGCCATTCCCACACTGGATTTAGGCGATGTAATCACCTCTCCATGCAGGCGCACCTCGCCCTCATCGGGCATCATCAGGCCAGCGATCAATCGCGTAAGAGTAGATTTTCCACATCCCGACGGGCCAACAACTGCAACAAATGAGTTTATCGGCACTAAAATATTGAGGTTTTTCAGAACCGGTAACGGGCCATCATCAGTCTGATAGGCGTGGGTTACATTATTTATTTCTATCTGATTTTCTTGGCTCATCAGTCCCCCCGAACTGCCGGTAATCACTAGTGCAAATGGAAGGGCAGATAAACCGCCCTCCCCCAAGTTTTAAGACCTGTTAAACCAGTCTATTTCAACATCAAACTGCCATCGTCAGGCAGGAACGAACTGTCAAAATAAAGGCTTGGATCAACCGGATTTTCAAACTGAAAATTTTGCGCCAATTGCTCTAAAGCCCGCGCCATACGATCAGCATCAATGCCGCCCATGCCGTTAGCTTTGGTGTAATCGGTAACAACATTTGCATCAATTGCCAGCTGCAAACGACGCTGCTCCAATGCCACATCCGCTGCCGGATTACGCTTTTGCACCATGGCAGCACCCGCTGCCGGATCAGCAATCACATCATTCCAGCCATTGGCAACCGCCCGAATGAAACCGGTGATAATTTCTGGGTTTTGGGCAGCATAATCCGTGTTGACAATTATGGCGTTGCCGTAAAGCTCTAAGCCATAATCAGCCATCAACAGAACTTTTATGTCATCCTCATCAATGCCCAACCGTACCAGATTGAGATAGCTGGAAAACGAGAAGCCGGTAATGGCATCAACCTTGCCTTCGGCCAGCATTGGCTCTCTTGTGGGGAAGCCTACCGGCTCAACGGTGATTTTTGAAACATCAACACCGGCAGCGCTGGCAAAGGCCGGGAATTGCGCCCATGCCCCATCCGGTGGTGGCGCGCCAAGAATTTTACCCTCAAGGTCTTTAGGGCTGCTTACCCCCTGCGAAGCACGCCCGATTACGGCAAACGGTGGCTTGTCATAAACCATCATCACCGCAGTAACCGGCGCTCCGGGGTTTTTATCCAAAAATGTAATCAGCGAATTAATATCGGCAAAACCAACCGGAAACGCACCGGTAGCAACTTTTGGAATGGCATCCAGTGAACCTTGACCGGCAGAAATATCAACCGACAACCCCTCGGCAGCAAAATGGCCATTATCCACAGCGGCGAAATAGGCAGCGCTCGGCCCTTCAAATTTCCAGTCCAGAGCAAATGGCACTTCGGTCTGGGCCATCGCTCCCCCGCTCCATATCGCGGCAGCGGCAATCGCCAGAGTCATTTTTTTTAACATGAAATTCTCCCCATTTAATTTTTCCCGTCTCCAAAGAAACAAGTCCCGTGAATCAAGGCTTTTAAAAACTTTCAACAAGGCACGGTAAGCCTCACAAGGCCACACGTCAAATGCGTGGTGATTTTATTCTTCTCGATTTAACTCAGGAAAATCCAACAACAAATTCCAGCACAAAATATCAAAAGTTCAGTTGAGGAAATTTCTATGGTGATTTTTTTCAAGAAAATTAAACAGGAAAACAACATGAGCAAAATATTACTGATCAGCTGCACACCTCGTCATGAATCAAATACCAAAAAACTGGTGCAGACATTTATTGATGCAACAAAAGACAAGGCCGGCATTACTCACCTTGATCTTGTTGTTGACCCCGCACCATTATTGTTGGGAGACAATCTAAACGCTCTGTTAAAACGAAATTTCATGGGAAAAGAACTCGACGCAGACGAGAGTAAAATTTTGCAAGATGTCGATCAACTGGTAGAACAATTGCAAGATTTTGACAGAATTGTTCTGGCCTACCCCATGTATAATTTCAGTGTTCCGGCCGTTGTTAAGGCGTGGTTTGATGCGGTAATTCAAAACGGCAAAACATTCAAAATGAAAGACGAAGGGGGCTATGAAGGCCTGTGTCAGGGCACAAAGGCTCTAGTCCTCATGACAACAGGGGGAGATTATAGTCAGGAACCCACAAAAAGTATGAACTTTGCAACACCTCTTGCTCAAACCTGTTTTGGTTTCATGGGAATTGAAGCGCACTCAATCAATGCCTATGGCTTAAACCAATATATGGATAAGGCGGATAAAATTGTTGCATCTGCCCAGCAAGAAATTGTTACATATCTGGCCAACTCTGATTTTATCTAATTGAAAAGTGGTGAAAGATCATGAATTACCTTTCCCAAATTCAAAAAGGCATTGATTTTATCGAAGCCAATCTGAATTTCGACCTTTCGCCACAACTCATTGCACGTGAGGCGGGCATTAGCCGCTGGCATTTTCAACGCATATTCAAGGCCTTAACGAATGAAACGCTAAAAACCTACATACGATCAAGGCGGTTGGCCAATGCCTTTGATAAATTGCTGACCACTGATGAAAGAATTATTGAAATTGCTATTTCAGCCGGTTTTGAATCTCAGGAAAGTTTTTCCCGCGCCTTTCAAAAAGCCTTTGATATGCCCCCCAATGCTGCGAGAAAAATCGCTGACAAAAACATATTTTTTAACAAAATCGAATTCAACAAAGAATATTTAAAACACATCAACCAAAATGTTTCTTTAGATCCTGAAATACTGGTTCAGGAAAAAATGTTGCTGGTTGGCTTAAAAACGCAATTCTTCAGTGTTGATTCCGAAAAGAATAATATCGCCAATAAGTTGCCCATGCTCTGGGATGCGTTTTTACCACGAATGGATGAAATTGAGCATGGAATTCCAAACACAGCCTATGGAGTGATAAAACAGGTTGATGATCAAACAGACCTGCTTGAATATTTTGCCATGCGTGAGGTAAAAAAACTGTCCTCCCTGCCTAAGGGTATGGTCAGCATGGAAATTCCCAAATCATCCTATGCAAAATTCATCCATAAAGGCGATGTTATAAATATCGACAACACGGTGAACTATATTTATTCAAGCTGGTTGATGCGCTCGAACAGACGTCACAATTATGGACCGGATTTAGAGATTTATGGTGCTGAATTTGTTCCTAATTCAGATAAATCTGTTATCCATTATGCCATCCCGCTCAAAAATGCCCAGGGTACAAACCTAAACCCCGCTAAAAGAACCTAGGGTCAGGACCCTAGCCACCATAAGAATAATTCCCGTTGGCCTCAGCAATACAATTGGTGCTGCCCCCGATCATGGCGGCCATAATTTCAGGCAGAGTAAGGCTAACCTGCACCCATACATTTACTTTTTCTGCTGAAACTGCCTCCATCGCATAAAGGATAGAAAACGACATTCCCGGTGGCATTTGTGCACCACCAACCGGGCTGAACGGTTCTGAAACATAACCATTGGGGCTGACACGCTTCCAATTTATATTTTCAAGCTGATCAGAAAAATCGCTCGGATGGTAGGGGCTAGAAAATTTTACCTGCGTACTGGCTCCGCTGCCAACCATATTTTGCACCATTGGCGCAATTTGCGGCGGGCATCCATCGTTAAATTGAAACTCCATTTCAGAGAGCCACAATCCATCACGCATTGCAATTGAGTTTGGACTATCGTTCTCAAAAAGCTCCATTGGCACTTGTTCAGGAATGTCATACAGAGGAATTTCATCCGCAGGAATGCCATCCGGAGAAATTTCATCTGTCTCGCTTGCTTCGTTCTCACCTTTTGGATCAACAAGAGCGATAGGCTGCCTATCAGGAATTACATCTCCATCGCCCCCATAACGACGGTCGATGTTTTCCAATGAATCATAGCTAAGGCGTGGCGGCTTACCCTGCTCCAATATCACAGCGGTCGCGGAACCATATAACCCAACGGCCTGGCTCAATTGCAGCCCCTGTGCCTCAGCCCATTCCTCAGGAGTGCCCTGAATATGGATTGCTTTGATCCCGCCATCAATAAGCGGCGTTATCAAATATCCTTCGCCGAGCGCACTTGCGGAAAAAAGCAATGGCAGAGCTATCAGTGGTAAAATTATGGAGCGTTTTTTCATCAGTTTGCCCCTCCCTGGGCATCAGTAAAATATTTTGTAATATCTTCAGCGCTCAGTGTTTTATCTGAAAGCACCACTTCACGCAGGCTGGTTCGCAAAGCATTAAAGGCTGTGCTGTCTGCACCATCAAAAGTTCCCATGAGGCAAAGCTGCCCATTTCCCACATAAAAACACGGCCCGTTGCTCTGCGACCATTGGCGCGGGTTCAACGTCACACTGAACTGCTCAGCCCGCTCAACCGGTCCATAAAAATTCATGGTTGGTAAGTCGGCCTCAGCTCCGCCCGCAGTGGTATAATAAAAGGGCTGCTCGGCACTCCACCCACCTGGTAATGCCCAGCTCAAATCAAACTCTGGCGCTTCCTGCTGACAAAGCCCCTGATCACAAGTGTAGGCAATGTCCAAAGCAGCAGCTTCGGCTGGTTCTTCGCTTAACTCAGGCGGAGCTACCGCATCAGCATCATCTTCGAGCACCACCGCACCAACATTTATGGTGCCAAAATCGGCCTCTACCCAGTCACCAGCAGCATTTTTATATTGATAAACAAGGGAATATTCCCCTTCCTCACTCGGCAAGGGCATAAAAATCCCTTCATCGCTGATCATTGACTGATACCAGCTATTCCAGATTTTACGACCCTCTTTTTGTAATACCAGAGTGGCAAAAGAATTGGTTACTCCGCTGATATCTACCGGCATAAATGTTCCAGCTTCCCCCTGTCGCGCCCCAAGCCAAGAGGGTTCAATACCAATTTCATAGGTCACGGTTTGCCGAAAAATCACATCATTGAGATCATTGCCTCTCATGACGACAATATCATAATCACCAGGCACTGGAGGTGAATCAAAGCGATGCTCCAATACCTCGCCAGCAACCGCACCAAATTGATAGGAAAAATCCATTCTCTGACTATAATTGCGGCTTCCTGCTGGAAACATTGCCACTATTAATTGCAGGTTTTGCTGAATATTGGCGGTTGGCGCCAATAACATCGTCTGTTCGATACCAAATAAATATGGCCCGGCGTCCACAAGCGTAAAATCAAGCGGGAAAGCGGCAAAAGGCACATCGACAACTGCTCGGTTGCCACCAAGAGTTACTTCGATAGAACCTGAGCCTTCTTCACTTATTACCTTAATATTCCAGCGCCCTTGAGGCAATTCAGCGCTAAGTCCGGAAACCACCTCTCTTGCATCACGCAAACCACCAAGTTCAACTACTTGGCCAGTGTCCAAATTTGTGGCCAAAAACGAAACCTGCACTGGTCGTGCTGTGCCATTTGCCTCGATAATTCCAACGCTTAACGCCACCATGGGCATTGCTGTTTCTTGCACTTGCACCACGCTCGTATCCAACGCAGCTACCTGCCCCAACGCATCTGCCAATGCCGCAGCATTTCCGGCATCAAAATATCGCCCGCCGGTATTTTGCGCCAGACATTGCAATTGCTCGCGCGCCTCAGCATCATTGACACCAAATCCGATTACATTAGCTGTAAAATTCACGCCCAGCCGTTCCAATTCCGTGGCAGCTTCACATACTTTAACACCACAGGTTTCACGCCCGTCTGAGATCAGAACAACCGTTGCTGCATTTTCAGTAAATTTGAGCGTTTGTGCCGCCAGTAACACCGCATCAGAAAGCGGTGTTTTTCCGCGCGGGGTTAATGTTTGCAACAAATCGCCCAGCCTTGCGGTACTTCCGGGCGCCGGTTCAGCGATTAATTCAATATCCCCGCAATCTCCCTTGCGCCGATGCCCATAGGCGATCAGCCCGACATTTACCCCGGAGGCTGCCCATTCATAAGAAAGGTCGCTAAACGCCTCACGGGCAATTTCAATCTTGGTGCGACCATCTATTTGCCCCCACATGGAGCCGGAGGCATCAAAAACCACCATTACATCAGAATCCTGCGCCATAACCGGCAACGCGCTAAAGCCCAAAGCAACGAGAGCACTCAAAATCTGCTTTTTCATAAAGTCCCCAATGAAATCTGCTAAAAAATGGAAATCTGCTAAAAATGAAATTTGTTCAAATTGATGCAATACATAGCCCCCGCAAGCCATGCAGAATAGCTATGGAAATCCATAGTTGTTGTGCTAAACTTTTAAAAAATAAACAGAGAGATTTATGCGAATATATTCTGTTACAGATTTCACCGCTGATCTGGCTGCACCCTCGTGCGCTGAGGGCGTCTGGCGTTCCACCACGGGTTTTTTCAACCAGTTCGGGATTGACGGGCTGGTTTATCTTGATGCTGATGGTGAAAATTTCACCCTGAGAAGTACTTTGCCAAAAAGCTGGCACCAGCATTACATGGATTCAAATTATCAGGAAGTAGACCCTTTTGCACAAATTTGCTGCACCAGCACTTCCCCCCTCCCAATTTTGACTGGCGCAGATAATCTAACGCTTTACCCCCACCTTGGAGATTCTCAAAAAAAGCTGGTGCAGGAAGCGGGAGAAACCGGTTTTAAGGCCGGATTTTCCAGTTGCTTCAGGCCAGCTTCCACCAAAGGATTTGGCGGTTGGAACCTAATGAGTTCTAAGGGTAAAAAATCCAGTGATGCAACCCTGAGTGAGCATGGTGACCTGCTGCACCTTGCCGCTTTCTGTGCCCATCAAGCGCTTGCCAAATCGCCCCGTTCAGCACCAAAGACAAACCTGAGCACCCGCGAAACAGAGTGCCTGCAATGGCTGGCAACTGGTCTGCGCACTCAGCAAATCGCCCACAAAATGGGCTTAAAACCGGTTACGATAGAGTTTCATTTCCGTAAAGCCCGTCAAAAACTTGGGGTCAACACCAGAGAACATGCTCTGGCCAAAGCCCTTTCTTTTGGTCTGGTTTCACTTTAAAATTTGCGAAACCACCAATTAAATCAACAGACTAATTTGCAATACTCAAAAATTTCCGGGTTTGCATTCAAACAATTCGAATTGCTAAGAATTTCAATAACTATCGCCACAATCTATAGCATGATCGCAAGAATTAATTGCAGCCCGATCAAATAGGGGAATGGGGAGCAGGACCGCCAATTTTTGGATTAAGCACAACTCTGGTACCGACCTTAACTTTTTCAAAAAGCTCAACGATCTGCGTATTGACCAACCGGGCACAGCCATTGGAGACCGCTCCGCCAATTGTTCTTGGATTATTAGTACCATGCAGACGCAAAAGTGAATCACGACCATTTATATAGAGATACATTGCGCGGGCACCCAATGGATTATCAAGACCACCCGGCATGCCGTTTCTAAATTTATTGTATAATTCAGGTTCACGCTGCAGCATGGCCGGAGACGGGGTCCAGCGCGGCCATTCTTTCTTTACGCCTATTCGAAACACTCCCGGATGGTACAAATCATCCCTGCCAACACCGGTGACATAGCGAATGGCCCGGTTGTTGGGCATTGTCCAATACATAAAATATCTATTTGGATCCACATGAACTTCCCAAGGAGCAAAACCGTTATTTATGCCAACTATGCGGGGCCTGTGGGCCGGGGGCAGATCATAATCGGGAATCAAAGCATCCTTGCCATTATCAGCTCTCGATGCCAAAGCCTGACTTGAAGAAATAAGACCAAGGGATCCAGCAACCAGACCGGTTGTTAAAAAATTGCGACGGTTTAACATTTCAAAATCCGTTTTTGTTGTGAGCGGCAAGGCCAGAATGAAAAAATACAATTAAGGCATTAGATAAAAATATTTAAATTGGCCAATAAACTTTTCGTAAAACTGACCATAATCCTCAACAATTTGCTTAAATCGCTCTATAAATCCCACAAAGTCAATAAAACACAGGTCCGGCAATAAAAAATCATACAAAGTATGTGGTAGCGGGAGAGGGACTTGAACCCCCGACACGCGGATTATGATTCCGCTGCTCTAACCAGCTGAGCTACCCCGCCCCGATTTGGGAATATTTCATGACAATTCATTTCAGGTTTAATTGAAAAACCTGCCCGGCGATCAAACCGGTTTTTATCTGTCATAAAACACGTTGGCGTGTCTTAAGTTCACACCCCTTTTCTGTCAAGCGGGCATTTATTTTTCCCTTGCGATCAAATTCATAAAAACGCGCACCGAACAAATTGCCGGCGCGCGCCATATTACAGCCGATCGGAGGGAAAAACGACTGCCCCAAAACCCGGAAACGTTCCTAAAAAAAGCATGCCATCGGACTTGGTCAGGGTGAAATCCGGTTTTTACTTCGGGAACGCGACAAAATAAGGAACCGCTCTATTCAGTACCGTTAATTGCCGATGCCAGATCAATCAGACGAATAAATTCAGCCCGATAACCAAATTCATCATCCCCGCGCGCACTAGTTGCCAATGCTTTAATGTCTGCAAAAGACATATCGCCCCCATAGACAGAGCCGCGCAGTTTTTGCCCGAACGCGGCCACAGCAATGGCAAACCTTGTATCAGTGCTGGCGTCAGCCATATTTTGCTGAACCATATCTGTGGTTATTGGCACTTCAATTAGCTTTGAAACATCCCCATCAGGCGCTTTGTAACGCAGTTTGAAGAAGCCGATTTCATCAGGATTGCCTGCACTGGGATTGCTTGCGCTGACACCAACTTCACCCCCGTCAAGCACCACAGTTTCCCCATAACGCAGCGGATCAATAAGCGGATTATTAGCACCCACCGGGGTCAGTTCATAAATTGCCGTCACAGAATGCCCGGCCCCGATTTCCCCCGCATCGACTTTATCATTATTAAAGTCTTCACGGTTCAAGGCGCGGGTTTCATATCCGATCAGGCGATATTGAGCCACCAGCTCCGGATTAAATTCAATCTGGATTTTTACATCCTTGGCAATCGTTGTCAGGGTCGAGCCGATTTCTTCGACCATAACTTTTTGCGCCTCGCTAAAACTATCAATATAATAGGCGCTGCCATTGCCGTTCTGGGCCAGGGTCTGCATCAAAGCATCATTGAGATTGCCGGTGCCAAACCCAAGTACCGAAAGAAATGTACCGCTTTGGCGCTTGGTTTCAATAAAGCGTTTCAGCTCATTTTCTGATGATATGCCCACATTAAAGTCACCATCCGTGGCCAGCAATACCCGATTGAGAGATCCTTCAACACTTGCCTGTTCGGCCAAAGAATAAGCCAGTTCAATTCCAGCCGCTCCAGCGGTTGATCCACCGGGATGCAGATTGTTCAACGCTGCCAATATGGTGGCTTTGTCCGAGGCAGGAGTTGGTGCCAAAACCATGCCCGCCGCCCCTGCATAGGTAACGATTGAAACCTGATCATTTTCATCTAACTGGTTTACCGCCAGCGCAAATGCCTTTTGCAACAAGGGCAATTTATCGGGCGAACTCATCGAGCCGGAAGTATCAATCAGAAATACCAGATTTACCGGTTGGCGCTCGCTGGCCGGGGGCACATATCCCTTAATGCCAATGCGCAGCAATTGATTGGCCACGTTCCACGGGCTTGGGGTAATTTCCATCTGGGGAGCAAACGGATTGTCAAGATTTTGCGGGCTGGCATAATCATAAGAGAAATAATTGACCATCTCTTCAATGCGCACTGCCTGCGGGTCTGGCAAACGTCCCTCATTCAATGCCCGGCGAATATAGGCATAAGAGGCAGTATCCACATCAATGGAAAAAGTTGAAACAGGCTCTTGGGCGACAGATTTGATAGCGCCTTCCTCGAAAGAGGCAAACCGGTCATTATTTACAGTCGAGAGATTTTTTTCAGCCTCCGTCACAAAAGATAGCGGAGCCTGACGTCGCGGAGCTTGAGAAACTCCAACAATTCCTCCGATTGTTTGCTCGGCAGATGGAGCCGGAGCCGCAAAGCCGTCTACCGCGACCTTTTCAACCAGCCTGGCTTCACTCGCCACCTCGGCAGCAACGGAAACATCGCTCTCAAGCTCCTGCACCGGTTCATTGCTCTGAACTCGAACATCTCGCTCTTGACGAACCTGCCCAACATCGTCTGACAGCTCCAATTCCCCATCTGTAGAGGGAGAAGGAATTGGCGTTGGCGGCACCGAAATTTCTGCCGACGCACCTCTTATGGTTGCAACCGGGGTCAAAGCGGTATTTTGATATAAAACCAGCCCCAACGGTAAAATCAGCAATCCGGTAAGGGTTGCAGCAATGGGAAAGCGAGCGTTCATGGGTACATTCATAGTAATAAGTCCTTTTATCCATTTGATTGTGGATATGGGACGCTCCCCAAAAGCATTTCCTTTAGTCGCAGTTGAAATATTTCTATTTTTTTCTTCTAAACCGGCAAATTCCTGATCATATTCTTGCATGGCAAGCGCCAGCGCCTTTTGTCGCGCATCACTGCCAGCATCAGGAATTTTAATGTCGCCTAGCGATTTCAATCGTTTTTCATCCATCAGAACTGCTCACAATAATTTCTTCAGGTTTTTTTTAGCCGCATGAACATGCCCGGAAACCGTAGCCTCCCTGCAATCCATTATCAGCGCGCACTCGGCATGGGTTTTTTCTTCCCCATAGACCAAAAGCATGGCATCGCGCTGGCGTTCAGGAAGTGCACGCACAGCCGCCCATAATTCATTCCTCAAAGCGCTCTGCTCCTGATCGGGTGCCGCTTGTGCCGGGGTGATCTCTTTTAGATCATTAGCCCCTTTTCTCTGGCGCATTCGCTTGCGCTGCATATCATGCACCGCGTTGATCACCACCCGATATAGCCATGTGGAAAATGCCGCCCGCCCGTCATAGCTCTTTATAATACGGGCCAGCTTCACACATATATCCTGAGCCAGATCCTGCGCATCTTCATGATTGCCGCACCACTTAAAGGCTGTGGCAAAAATAAAATCATACTGGTGCGCCACAAGCTCGCCAAAAGCACCACGATCACCATCAGCCGCCCGCCGGGCAAGTTCTTTCATAACCTCACCGGCAGATGAAGAAATATCAGAACCTTTATTGGCGGCAGCCACTGCTGGCATGGGTTTTTCGCTCAACTTTTATCTTTCAATTACAGGTTAGACGTCTGGTAAAAGCATTTCCTTTAGGCAGGGTGGAATTTTTTTACGCTGCATGAACAGCAGGAACCGCCTCAGCAATAAATCCACCACCTAAAACCTGCGCCTGCATATCATCATCCCCATAAAACACACAGGCCTGCCCCGGTGAAATTCCATATTCACCGGCAATCAGTGTGACAAAAATCTGCCCATCGCGCATTAGCAAAACTGCCGATTGCGGAGCCCGAGTTGAGCGAATTCTCGCCTCGATCTGCAAACCATTGCCGCTGGCAAGTTTTTCCAAGCCTTTTTCCCCCAACCAGTTCACATCACGAAGGCGAACCGTATAGGTTTTTAAAGCCTCATGGGGACCAACCACCACTTGGGCTGTTTTTGGATCAAGCGCCACCACATAAAGCGGCTCACCGACGGAAATTCCAAGTCCCCTTCGCTGCCCGATAGTATAATTGGCCACTCCCTTATGCTGGCCCAGAATTTTGCCATTAAGATCAACAATGTCCCCTGCCCGCATAGCTTCGGGATGAATTTTTGCAATCACATCCGCATAACGCCCGCCAGGGACAAAACAAATATCCTGACTGTCATGCTTGTCAGCAATATCCAGCCCCATTTCCCGCGCCATTTCTCGCACCTTTGCCTTGCTCATTCCGCCAAGCGGAAAGCGCAAAAATTCCAACTGCTCCGGGGTGGTGGCAAACAGGAAATAGCTCTGATCGCGCTCGCTATCCAGCGGGCGCAACATCTGGCGCTGCCCAGCAATAAGTTTGGATTGGATATAATGACCGGTAGCCAGAGCCGCCCCGTTCAGGTCTTTGGCAACCTGCATCAGGTCTTTAAACTTCACCGTCTGATTGCAGGTAATGCAGGGCACCGGGGTTTCACCCTTTGCATAGGCATCAGCAAACGGGTCAATCACCGCTTTTTTAAAACGTTCTTCATAATTGAGTACATAATGGGGGATATCAAGCATCGCCGCCACACGTTTGGCATCATGAATATCCTGCCCGGCACAACACGCCCCCTTGCGATGCACAGCTTCCCCATGATCATAAAGTTGCAGAGTTACCCCGATAACATCATAGCCTTGCCCGGCCAATAATCCCGCCACCACCGAACTGTCCACTCCCCCGGACATGGCAACCACAATCCGGCAATCTTTTGGCTCACCCGCCAGACCAAGACTGTTCAGATTGTCAAAACTGTTCAGATTGTTGGGGTTTTTTAAGTCATTTTCCATAAGTTTCTCCATTAAAATGGGTTCAAGGCCCAATCCAATCAGGCCTGTTTATCTGAAAATATCCCACAGCACAATTAGGAGCACAATTAGGGACGCAAATAGGCACAAATTGCCCGTGCTAGCGCAAATTTTGCCCCTACAGACGCAGTGTTTCCTGACATCAAATATAGGTCAACTAACTTAACCCATTGAAAAAACAACATATTCCAATCAAGGAACAAACTGGCAAGCTATTTGCATTGTATGAGGGAACACAGTTGCGTCAAAAATCATTGCTCGCACTGAAAAGTTTAGGAAAACCGTTTTTGAGCCAAATGTTAAACATTGCAGCCTCGACAGGACAACCTGGCAACATGATGTCAGGTATTGGCAATGGTGCATCCGGTGCCAATGCTCCTGAGGGTCTGTTTTCCGCTCTGGTTTCTTTATTATCTGGCAACGGTGGCAATACTGACGCTGCAATCGGGCAATCAGACACGGGCGGCCCTGCTCAAACCTCTCAGATGTGGCTTAACCTTCAGGCTGGCGATGAAGCCTTATCGCTCAATGCTCAGGCCTTAAATTCTACAGTAAATCCTCAAAACCTGCTTGGGCAAATTCCCGGATTGCAAAACGGGTTGCAAATTGATCAGCAGGTCTTGCAAGAGGTTCTTGGTCAGGGACTAACCGGCCTTGTTAACACTGCAACTGCTTCAGATACCCCAAGCCAGATTGCCGCCTTGGGCAATACAATTTTAAATATTCAGGAAACTTTGCAACAAACAAATGCACAAAACAGTGCACCAGCTCCACAGGCCCCAAATTCAGGCCAGAGCGCCTCCCAAACCTCTCAAGCGCAATTACTTTCCCTGATGGCGCAAAATGATCAGGCTAGTTTAAACGCCAATAGTCAAAATCCTAACGGGCAAAATCCGAATGCTAACAACACTAGTGTTCAAAACACCAACGGACAAAACGCAACACGTGAATTGGCCCAGACAAATGCCAGCCAACTGGCCAATGCCCAGCAGATCGCAACCCAGTTATCTAATAACCAACAGGGCTTAAATACCCCGCTAACCCCGGAACAAATCGCCACTCGCGATCCGCTTGCATTGGATCTTCAGCGACAACTCTCAACCAGCGCTGAACTAAATCAGGCCCGCAATGGAATTCAAAGTGCAAATGCCAATAATCCGGGCGTCCAGACCGTTAACAATTTAACCGCAGCCCCAAGTCAGTTACCCTTTGTTAAAACCACTCAGATTCTTACCAGCAGCGACCCGTTGGTAATTGCTCAAGCCACTTCACAAGGAACAGTTCAAACAGAGCAGGCAGCAATGCTTCGTCCCTTGCAGGCAAGTTACCCCTCAAATCCCATAAACCTTTCCAATATGGCCATTGAGATAGCTCGCAATTTTAACGCCGGTGTAAATCGCTTTCAAATTCGCCTTGACCCGCCAGAGTTGGGACGCATCGATATACGCATGCAAATTGATGACGGGGGAAATCTAAATGCCCGTCTAACGGTGGAGCGTCCCGATACTCTGGAATTCTTGCAGCGCGATGCCCGCGCTCTTGAACGCGCCCTGGCTCAGGCCGGGCTGGATAATTCACGCACCAATCTTGAATTTGAGCTCAAAGATAATCCATCCGGCGAACAGGATCATAACGAGCAAGATCAAAATTCAAATCCGAATTCTAACGATAATAACAAGCAGATTGATCCCGTTTCAGATCCCACAATGATTGCTGCCTATAAGGGGAATGTTTCCCCGGGCGGCATCTCCATATGGGTATAGGAAATTTCAGGGGCAGGACCCTAGGAGAATAATTATGGACACCGGTACAATTCACCCGGCCAATGGCGCCAATACAACTGGCAATGTTTCTGCCCTGACCGGATCAAGCCGCTCCATTGCTGATAATTTTGACACATTTCTTTCTCTGCTTACCACCCAGTTGAAAAATCAGAACCCGCTTGATCCATTGGATACAAACCAGTTCACCCAGCAAATGGTGCAGTTCACCTCGGTGGAGCAGCAATTAAAAACCAACGAGTTTCTAAAAGCACTAACCGCATCGGCACAAAATGCCACCAACACCGAAGCTGTTGCCTATATCGGCAAACAGGTAACAGCGGCGGGCGCAAACGCCGAACTTTCCAATGGCAGCGCATCATGGGAATATTCCCTGAACCGTTCGGCCTCCGATACAAGCATAACCATTCGCGATAGCAATGGAGCAATCGTTCATACCGACGAAACTTCTTTGGCTAGTGGCACCGGTAGTTTTAACTGGGACGGAAGAGATGCTGCTGGCAATCAACTTCCTGACGGCAATTATTCCATTACCATCAATGCCCGCGATTCCAATGGATCCTACGTTCCCGTCACGACACAAGTCACCGGAACTGTTAGCGGGGTTGATCTTTCCGGAAGCATCCCAATTCTTCTTGTGGGTGGTGCGCAGGTAAATCTAAGTTCAATTCTATCGGTTCAGGCCCCGCCATCCGCTTAGGGTCCTGACCCTAATCCACTTAAGTTTTTCATTCACAAAATATTGTTCCATTTTGGTCCAACAGGCTCTTAAAACGCCTGTTGGATAATTTTTTTGATTATAAAATCAATAAAAAAGTCCACAAAATCACGGGATTCCCCACAAAAAACCAAACCCTTAACCAAGCGTAACCAGCGGCTTAGGCAATTCTTAAGTCAAATGTTCTAGGTTGAACTTACCTAAGGTCAAGTTGAGTTTGTGAGTAGTATGACCGTACAAATGCGTCCAAGAGTAAAATATGTAATCGGCCCTGATGGCAGTCCGTTAACGATTGCCGATCTGCCACCCCCCACCACCCGCCGCTGGGTTATCCGGCGCAAGGCTGAAGTTGTCGCCGCTGTTCGCGGAGGTCTTTTGTCCCTTGAGGAGGCATGTACACGCTATACATTAAGCGTGGACGAGTTTCTCAATTGGCAGGCTTCAATCGATAAGCACGGGCTTGCAGGTCTCAGAACCACCTGGATTCAGCATTACCGCGAAAGCTGAATGTTTTGGGGCCAATCCCCAAACACCATGACTTAAAAGTCAGGCCCCAATCTTTAGCGCAAATTATTCCCTCCCCCTTTTTGCAACAAAAAGCGGGGAGAAATTTTGCTTGCACAATTTTTTTTGCTCCATATTGCCTTGGTTTAACCATTGCAAGCGCAAAATTTTGCCGCAATTATCATTTCTGCCCAAAATGTTAATACTCTGTTTACCATACACTAGGTAATTTTTGCCCACCTCGACATCTGTTCGCGGAATATAAAAATTTTGGTTTGGGCAAAAATATGGAAAATGTAACTGGAGTTATGCAGCGATTGGGCTTGGCCCGGCTGGCGGCAATGGTAGTTGTTGCGGTGCTTTTGCTTGGTTTTTTTGCATATTTGATATTTCGCGCCACTTCCCCGCAACTGGCTCCGCTTTATACGGGCCTTTCGTTTGAAGATAGCTCGGCAATTGTTTCCCAGTTGCAATCTTCCGGCACAACTTATGAATTGCGCGGTGAAGGCGATACCATTCTTGTACCCCGCGATCAGATCACAGCCATCCGCATGAACCTTGCCGCAGACGGCCTGCCCACCAACGGTCAGGTTGGTTATGAAATTTTTGACAATCAAAGCACCCTTGGCGCCACCTCTTTTGTGCAGGATGTAAATCTTATTCGAGCCATGGAAGGGGAATTGGCTCGCACAATTTCCTCATTGGCCAGAGTTCGCACCGCCCGCGTGCATTTGGTTTTGCCCAAGCGCGAATTGTTTCGTCGCGAACGAATTGACCCTACAGCCTCTATTACTCTTGGCGTTCGTGGCAATCTTTCGGCAAGCGAAATCAACGCCATTCAATATCTGGTATCATCGGCAGTTCAGGGCATGAGCCCGTCTCAGGTTTCAATCATTGATGATTCAGGACGTCTGCTGGCCGCCGGTAACGGCTCTAAAGATCAAGGTGTTGTTGCCTCGGATATGTATGATCGCTCGGTTTCCCTAGAGGCAAGATTGCGCAACGAGCTTGAAGAACTGGTCGGTAATATCGTTGGTGCCGGACGGGTCAGAGTTCAGGTTTCTGCAGAACTTGAACTAAACCGCACCACCCAAAGCAGCGAAACCTATGATCCCGAAGGTCAGGTCATTCGCTCAACTCAAACCCGCGAACTTAATAATTCTTCGGTCGGTGCCAATGATGGCGGAGCGGTTAGTATTGGTAATGAACTTCCCGGCGCAACCGCTGTTAATGGTGCTGGCGCCGGAGCAAGCGACCAATCTACAACCACCGAGGAAACCGTTAATTTCGAAATCTCCAAATCCACCCAGACCCAGATTTTTGAAGCCGGAGCCATCAAGCGCCTCTCGGTCGCCGTATTGCTTGACGGCATCTATATTGACGATGGCAATGGCGCATCAACCTATCAGCCCCGCACTCAAGAACAGATGGCTCAGATTTCGGCTTTAGTTAGCAGCGCCATTGGTTTTAATGCCGAGCGCGGCGACCAGATCGAAGTGACCAATTTACAATTTGCCGAACGCGCCGACCTTGCAGCCATTGGCACCGAGGGACCGGGCCTGTTTGATTTCACCAGAGATGACATTATGTCAGCGGCTGAGATGCTGGTAACTCTGCTCATATCCATCGCTTTAATCCTGTTTGTCATGCGCCCCTTGCTCAAGCGGGTTTTAGAACCGGAAGAGCCTCTCCCCTTAGCTGATCTCACCGCCGATGGCAGCGCTCAAATGAGTGCCGAAATGGCAATTGATGCAGCCACAGGCGGCAGCTCAACTGCAGTTGCAGGCCCCGACATCATGGGCGATGCGAAATCTCAGGGAGAGGCCCAAACCCGCACATTAGCAAAAGTGGGTGATCTTGTAGGTGAACATCCAAAACAGGCCAGCGTCATCGTGCGTGACTGGCTCAATCAGGCGGCCTGAAAAAAATGGCAGATACCCAGTTGGCAGATCAGTCTCAAGATAGTTCCAACCTGATTGTTGGATTGGATGCTGAATCACGTGATCTAAACGGAGCAGAAAAAGCCGCAGCTTTGCTTCTGGCTCTGGGTCCTGACTATGGCAAACCGATTTTTAAAGAACTTGACGAAATGGAAATTCGCCAGCTTTCACGGGCCATGTCCAATCTGGGACCAATTACCCAGGAAATGCATGACAGCCTTATGGTGAGTTTTGTCACCACTTTATCATCAAACGGCTCCATTTCGGGCAATTCTGAGACCACAGAACGCCTATTGCTTTCTTTTCTGCCCGGCGAACGCGTTGATTCGATTATGGAAGAAATTCGAGGCCCCGCCGGTCGCAACATCTGGGAAAAACTATCCAATGTTGATGAGGAAATTTTAGCCTCCTATTTCAAAAGCGAATACCCTCAGACCGTTGCAGTGGTAATTTCAAAACTAAATTCAGACCATGCCAGCCGGGTGTTGGCAGTTCTGCCAGAAGAAATGGCAATGGACGTGGTCCAACGCATGCTCAATCTCGAACCGGTACAAAAAGAAATTCTGGAGAAAATTGAAAGTACCCTGCGTACTGAATTTATGTCCACCCTCTCCCATACTCAAAAGCGCGACAGTCACGAATTGATGGCTGACGTTTTCAACTCTTTTGATCGCCAGACTGAAACCCGGTTTTTAACCGCCCTTGAAGAACTGGACCGCGAAGCATCAGACCGCATTAAAGAATTGATGTTTACTTTTGATGATCTGGTAAATCTTGATGCCAGCGCCATTCAGGGCCTACTTCAGGCAATGGACCGCAATGATCTGACTATGGCTCTTAAAGGGGCCAATAATCAGGCCAAGGAATTGTTCTTTTCCAACATGTCAGCCCGTGCTGCAAAAATGGCCAAAGATGACATGGAAGCCATGGGACCCGTCCGGCTTTCTGATGTGGATGAAGCTCAGGGCCGCATGGTCAACGCCGCCAAAGACATGGCTGCAAGAGGTGAAATCATCATCTCCAAAGGCTCATCAGACGAGGAGATGGTTGGATGAATACTTCTATCTCATCACCACAAAAATTTTCCTTTGATCTGGACATGAGTCAAGACAATCAGAACTCGCGCCTTATCGGTGAGGCAGAACTTGCCACCATGCTGCAAGATGCTGAGGAAAAAGGATATAAAAAGGGTTTGGTAGAGGGCGAAAACAGCGCTGCCAACATTAATGCTGCCAATTTGGTAAAAGCCACATCAGATCTTGCAAAACGCACTATGGCAATTGCCAAAACAGCCGATGACCATCAAAAGCAAACTCTGCATGATGCGGCCTGTCTTGGCATCAGCACCGGGCGCAAACTGGCCGCAAACCTGATCGCCAGATTTCCCATGGATGAAATTCGAACATTGATTGGGGAATGTTTATCATCTCTTGAAGACGTTCCCCATCTGGTTATTCGCTGCCATCCCGATCTGGCCAAGGCCATAGAAGTTGAAACGACAAAACTCATGTCCACCAGTGGTTTTGACGGTCGCCTGATTATTATGGGCGAACCGGATATCCTGCTTGGCGATGCGCGGCTGGAATGGGTAAATGGCGGCCTTGTGCGCGATATGGCAAAAATTTCCAGCCAGATTGATCAGCATGTAAAATCTTTTATTGAAGCACAAAATTCAAAAACCTTACCCCCATCAGGTCCACCTACCACGGAGAATAGTCAATGAGCGATAATGATATGGACCTGCCCGGACAGGCCCCGGCAACCCCTGATGAACAATCGCTGGAAAATACAGCCGATGATTTGGTGCTTCAGGAAATGCAAGCCGCCCAAAAGACAGCTCCTGAACCACCGACCGAAAAATCAGTTGCCGATCTCGAAGCAATATTTGACGTGCCGGTCAGAGTTTCTGTCATCTTGGGTCGCTCCAAAATTCCGGTGGCTGACCTGTTGAAAATGGACATCGGCACAGTTGTCGAGCTGGACCGGCAAGTGGGTGAAGCCATAGAAATTTATGTGAATGACAAGCTGATTGCCCGTGGAGAAATTGTGCTGGTGGAAAACCGGTTAGGCGTCACCATGACCGAAATTATCAAAGCTGCTTAAAGGCAGCTTTTTGGGAAAAGGAAATTAAAATGCGATTGCTGATTGTGGGACCATTGGATGGCCAGCTGAGTGAAGCAACAAAACTTGCGATGGATGGCGGGGCAAAAGTCGCCCATGCTCCCTCGGTAGACATAGCCATTGCTTCTCTGCGCGCCGGCAAGGGTGCCGATTTGTTGTTGGTGGATGTGATGGTGGAAATTCCCCGCCTGATCAAAACCCTTGAAAACGAGCACATTTGTGTGCCAGTCGTCGCCTGTGGCACCCAGACCAACGCCGCCGCCGCTGTTAATGCCATTCGGGCCGGAGCCAAGGAATATATCCCCCTGCCCCCCAATGCAGAACTGATCGCCGCAGTAATCGCCGCCGTTGCCAGAGAAAGTTCAGACTTTCTTTATCGCGACCCGGCAATGGAAGCGTTGATAAAACTTACCGATCAGGTTGCCCCTTCATCCGCATCCGTATTAATCACCGGAGAAAGCGGCACCGGCAAGGAAGTTTTAGCCAAATATCTGCACGCCCGTTCCGCAAGAGCCAGTAAACCGTTTATTTCCATCAACTGTGCCGCCATTCCTGAAGCATTGCTTGAAAGTGAACTTTTTGGCCACGAAAAAGGTGCTTTTACCGGCGCTGTGGCGCGTCGTATCGGCAAGTTTGAAGAAGCAAACGGGGGCACATTGCTGCTCGATGAAATTTCGGAAATGGACGTGCGCCTGCAAGCTAAATTGCTGCGCGCCATTCAGGAACGCCTGATCGACAGGGTTGGTGGATCAAAACCAATTCCGGTTGATATCCGCATTGTTGCCACCTCCAACCGCGATCTAAATGTTGCAGTGAAAGAAAAAAGCTTCCGTGAAGATCTTTTGTTCCGCCTCAACGTAGTCAATTTGCAAATCCCGCCCCTGCGCCAACGCCCCGGCGATATAATCGCTCTGGCAGAATTTTTTGTTAAAAAATACGCCAAGGCCAACGGTATGGAGACACGCGAACTCTCCCAAAATGCCAAAAACGAACTGCTTAGAGCACCATGGCCCGGCAATGTGCGTGAATTGGAAAATACCCTGCACCGGGCAGTGTTGTTATCAAGTGGCAAAACCATCGAGCCGGAAGAAATTCGCATGCCGGACGGCTCAGGCCTGTGCGAGACCGCAAACACCCATTCCGTGGCCTCCGAGGCGGCTCAAACCGCCCAAAACGTCACCCATTCAATGGTCGGTCAAACCGTTGCCGATGTGGAGCGCAATCTCATTCTTGATACGTTAGATCATTGCCTTGGCAACCGCACCCATGCCTCAAATATTCTTGGCATTTCAATCCGTACCCTGCGCAACAAACTAAATATTTATGCCCAGGACGGAGAAACAATCACCGGACCCAATTCTCAGCGCCAAAGCGCCGCCTGACAATAATTTCCACCACCCCCGAAACAAGGTTTGGGATTGGTCCTCTTTTTTTTACGGCAAAATAATTTTAACCCAAAAAGGCAGATGAATTGGTCGATACTTCCCAAAACCCGCAAACGCCAAATGGTCCAGGCCAAAAGGCATCCGGGTTTCCATTCCCCTCATTGAACAGCATAATCGACCTGTTCAAACAGTCAGACATTGCTCTGGCTGTCGGGGTTATGGGCATTATCGTTGTCCTGATACTTCCCTTACCGCCGTTCATGCTCGATATGCTGCTCGCGGTTTCCATCGTATTTTCCGTGCTTATTCTAATGACCGCCCTGTTCATTAAAAAACCCCTTGAATTTTCGATTTTTCCCACTGTTCTGCTGATCGCCGCCATGTCCAGACTGGCGCTAAATCTGGCCTCAACCCGGCTTATTCTTTCTGAGGGGCATACCGGACCGGGCGCTGCAGGCAATGTCATTGAAGCCTTTGGCAATTTTGTCATGCGCGGCAATTTCGTCATCGGCATCATTGTATTTGCCATCCTGCTGATCGTGAATTTTATCGTTATCACCAAGGGTTCAGGCCGTATCGCAGAGGTTGCCGCCCGCTTTACCCTTGATGCCATGCCCGGCAAGCAAATGGCCATCGACGCTGATCTTTCCGCCGGGCTGATCGAAGAAAATGAAGCGCGAACCCGAAGAAAAGATCTTGAAGACGAAAGCTCGTTTTTCGGGGCCATGGATGGTGCATCAAAATTTGTTCGTGGAGATGCCATTGCCGGACTGTTGATCACGTTTATCAACGTTATTGGCGGCATTATTATCGGCGTTGGCCAACAGGGTTTAAGCTTTGGCGAAGCTGGCGCAAACTATACCCTGCTAACGGTTGGCGATGGTCTGGTTTCTCAAATACCTGCCCTGATCGTTTCAACCGCCGCCGGCTTGCTGGTTTCAAAGGCCGGGATTTCAACTTCGGCCGACAAGGCCCTTGGCGAGCAGTTCACCCGCTATCCGCGCGCCCTTGGTGTGTCGGCAGTGGTAATGGGAATTATGGCGCTACTGCCCGGAATGCCTGCTATTCCGTTTTTAGCCCTTGCTGGCGGCATCGGATATCTGGCCTATAAAGCTTCAAAGAAAAAAGAAAAAGCCACAAAAAAAGCCGAAGTCAAAAAAGTCAGCGAAGCAAAAGCCAAAGCCGAACCTGAACCAGAAGCGCCGATTTCTGACAGCTTAAAAATTGACGAGTTAAAACTTGAACTTGGCTATGGCCTGCTCTCAATGGTCAAGGAAGATGCCAACGGAACAGACCGCTTAACAGAACAGATAAAGGCCCTGCGCCGTCAGCTTGCCATGGACCTTGGATTTTTAATGCCATCGGTGCGCATCATGGACAATATCCAGCTTCAGCCCAATGATTATCATATCAAGATCAAAGAAGTTGAAGCCGGTAAGGGCGCAGTATTCCCCGAGCAATTAATGGTTATGGACCCCAATGGGGGCCAGATCACCTTGCCCGGAACCCACACCACCGAGCCAACTTTTGGATTGCCCGCCACCTGGATTGAAAAAGCCCTGCGCGACGAGGCAGAGGTAAACGGCTATACGATTATTGATGCCTCAACGGTTATTTCAACCCACCTGACCGAGGTATTGCGAGCCAATGTTGCCGAATTGCTTTCCTATGCCAATGTGCAAAAACTGCTCTCAAAGCTTGGCCCGGACGAGCAAAAACTTGTCGAAGATCTGGTTCCCCAGCAAATTTCGGTTTCCGCCATTCAACGGGTATTGCAGGCTCTTCTTAATGAGCGCATTTCAATCCGCGATCTGGCAACAATTTTAGAAGGCATTGCAGAAGTTGCCGGAGCCGGTCTTACCCCCGCCTCGATTGCCGAACATGTGCGCTCAAGACTTTCGCGCCAGCTTTGCGCTGCAGCTTCCGCCCCCGATGGTACCTTGCCCCTGTTGACCCTTTCGCCCCAGTGGGAGCGTGATTTCCATGATTCCATGGTCGGTGAGGGCGATCAACGTCATCTGGCCATGGCCCCGTCAAAATTGCAGGAATTTATTGCCGCTGTGCAGAACTCTTACGAAACCGCGGCCCAGGCCGGGGAATTGCCGGTGTTAATCACTTCGCCCTCAATCCGCCCGCATGTGCGCGCCATAATCGAACGCTTCCGCCCGCAAACGGTGATCATGAGCCAGAACGAGGTGCACCCACGAGCACGGCTAAGAACTGTGGGCAGTGTTTAGAAATACCAATAGACATTTCTTCGTTGCCAGCTAAGCCTCGCAATCAAAAAAGCTAAAGATGAAAACCCTAACCATCCGCCGCCATGCCCAGCGCCAAAAGCCCGGAAAGCACCTGTCACAAACAGGAATTGATCTGGCCCGAATGACCCGGCCCCAAACCAGCCCATTTGATCTGGTGGTAACCGCCAATGTCCCGCGCGCCATTGAAACATCCATCGCCTTTGGAAACGAAGTTCATCAAATGGATGATGCATTGGGGCAACTACCCCGCGAGATTTTTGATAAAATCGGCTGGCCTAACAGTTTTTCCCACTTCAAAACAATTATCTCCCAACACAAAGATGTGGAAGATTTTGCCAATGCCCAGGCACAAAACTGGCGGGAAATTGTTGATCATTTACCCAAAAACGGCCGCGCCCTGATCATATCCCACGGCGCAATTATCGAACTTGGCCTGATCGCCTGCCAGCCCAACGCCAATCACAAAGAATGGGGCAATGCCATAGGCTATTGCGAAGGCGCAAACCTGACGCTTGAAGGCAACGTTATTACAGGTGAGATTTTCCGCGTGCCTGACAAGCATTATCAAGTCTTGAATTAACTACCCCTTGCCGTTCCCTCAATCGCCCAGAATAACGGAAACGAATAACGGTGACAGTTATTTAACATCATCACCCACATTTTCTTCTCCCTCCCCTTTTTCGCAAAATGATGCCGATGACAACAAGCCGAGGGTAACATCCTCGTGCGCAATTTCTTCTCCCTCCCCCTTGCGGGGAGGGTCGGGGTGGGGGATACAAGAGTACTCA
>CAZMVQ010000010.1:13175-42960 GCA_964569865.1 uncultured Devosia sp. | reverse complement strand
GCATCCTGCAAAGCGGTGCGAACCACTTTAACCGGATCAATAATGCCCATTTCGATCATATCGCCATAGTTGCCGTCCTGCGCATTGTAACCAAATGTGGAAGATTTGCCTTCAAGCACTTTGTTGACCACAACTGAACCTTCATCACCGGAGTTTTCGGCAATTTGGCGAATTGGAGCCTGCAGGGCGCGACGAACGATATTTACGCCAGCTTCCTGATCAGCATTTGCCCCTTTGGTCTTGATAGCGGCAGCAGCACGAAGAAGTGCAACACCACCACCGGCAACGATACCCTCTTCAACAGCAGCGCGAGTAGCATTAAGAGCATCTTCAACACGATCTTTGCGCTCTTTAACTTCTATTTCGGTTGCTCCACCAACTTTGATCACAGCAACACCGCCGGCAAGCTTGGCCAGACGTTCCTGCAGTTTTTCACGATCATAGTCAGAAGTTGTATCTTCCACCTGAGCTTTAATTTGCTCAACCCGGCCGACAATGTCTTCCTTGGTGCCAGCGCCATCAACGATGGTGGTGGTTTCTTTGTTGATATCAACACGTTTTGCGGTGCCAAGCATATCAATTGTGACATTTTCAAGTTTAATGCCAAGTTCTTCGGAAATCACCTGACCACCGGTCAAAATGGCGATATCTTCAAGCATTGCCTTGCGACGGTCGCCAAAGCCTGGAGCTTTAACGGCACAAACTTTAAGGCCGGCACGCAAACGGTTGACCACGAGGGTGGCAAGCGCTTCCCCATCCACATCTTCTGCAATAATCAGCAAAGGACGCTGGCTCTGAACCACAGATTCAAGGATTGGCAGCATGGCCTGCAGGTTGGAAAGTTTTTTCTCGTGCAAAAGGATCAGCGGATCTTCCAGATCAGCGGTCATTTTTTCGGCATTGGTCACAAAATATGGCGACAGGTAGCCGCGGTCAAACTGCATGCCTTCAACAACATCGGTTTCGGTTTCAAGGGATTTGGCTTCTTCAACCGTAATAACACCCTCGTTGCCAACCCGTTGCATGGCATCAGCAATCTGTTCGCCAATTGCTTTTTCGCCATTGGCAGAAATTGTTCCCACCTGAGCGATTTCTGCTTCAGTTTTGATATCTTTTTTTGCTGCCATCAGATTTTCAACAACATCTTTGACGGCCAGATCAACGCCCCGTTTAAGGTCCATCGGGTTCATGCCGGCAGCAACGGCCTTAATGCCTTCGCTAACGATTGACTGGGCCAGAACGGTGGCAGTGGTTGTGCCATCACCAGCTGTGTCATTGGTTTTAGAGGCAACTGCGCGCACCATTTGAGCGCCCATATTTTCAAACTTGTCTTCAAGTTCGATTTCTTTGGCAACGGTAACACCATCTTTGGTGATACGAGGTGCGCCAAATGACTTGTCGATAACCACATTACGCCCTTTGGGGCCAAGAGTAACCTTGACCGCATTGGCCAGAATATTAACGCCGCGCAGCATTTTGTCGCGAGCATCGGTGGAAAATTTAACTTCTTTAGCAGCCATTTTTTAAGCTCCTGATTTAAATTGAAATAAAAGGGGTGGAAAAAGGATTAACCTTCGATCACGCCCATGATGTCGCTTTCTTTCATAATCAACAGATCATCGCCGTCGACTTTGATTTCTGTACCGGACCATTTTCCAAATAGAACCCGGTCACCGGCTTTTACGTCTGACGGGACATATTTGCCGCTATCGTCGCGGGCACCGGGACCAACGGAAACAATTACGCCCTCGGAAGGCTTTTCTTTCACGGTGTCAGGAATTATGATTCCACCGGCTGTTTTTTCTTCGCTGTCGACGCGTTGCACAACGACTCTGTCATGAAGTGGACGGAAGCTCATGTTCGCTCCTTTTTAAAATTATGCTGGCTTTGCCATGCTGGTTAAATTTAATTGTTAGCACTCACCATTATAGAGTGCCAAACGCTCACCGGGGATATAGGAGCGTGGAGTTGCGGAGTCAAGAATTTAGAGGATTGGATTTGTCATCTTTTGCGTAAATCGCAGATAAAGAATTGAAAAGCTACAAAATCATCACATAAATTTGCCTTGAAAATTTTGGTGGTTGGGTGGAACCTCCTACGGTGGAAATTGTGCCGGAGGTTAAAAATGAATAAACCATGTTTGGATCAGGATATTAAAATCGAATCCCATGAGGGATTGGTAAAAATATTGTTCAATGGCAATGAAATTGCCCGCTCTGACGAAGGGCTTGACCTGCGGGAGGCGAATTATCCTCCTGTGATCTATATTCCCCTTAAAGATGTGAATGAAGCGGTTTTACGCCCCTCAGATCATTCAAGCCATTGCCCCTATAAGGGAGACGCGTCCTATTTTGATATTAGTTTGAACGATAAAACGTCCAAAAACGCCGTGTGGTACTATTCATCTCCTTGCCCACTGGTTGCAAAAATCGGCGGTTATGTGGCTTTTTGGGGGGAAGACATTGCCTATGTTTTACAGTGAATTTTTAAAATATCTGAGATAGTTTCAGGCAACAATTTTCTGATATCTGGTTTGTTCCCAACTCTGGCGCTTTCTATATATAGTCGATGGGCTGATCTCAAGAGCGGCTGCCGCAAGTGAAACATTGCCATTATGGCAGGCAATTGCGGTTTCTATAATTTTTTGTTCCTGACGCCACATGGGCTCGATTGGCATATGCAGGAAGGGTTGCATAACAGGTTCAATGTGCGGCGAGCTAAATCCGTCATCAATGTTGCGTATCATTTGAGAATTCACTTCACTCCCATCAAACATTACAACGATTTTATGGATCAGGTTTTGCAATTCTTCCACATTGCCAAACCATTCACGACTAACAATCATATCTTGCGCATCAGAGGAAAACTCAAAAAAATGCTTGTTTTCTTCCAGGCAGTATCGCCGTAAAAATTCATTTGCCAAGGGTAATATATCAACGCTGCGTTGTCTTAACGGCGGCATGTGAATGTTTAGTACATGCAAATGGTAAAACAAATCTTGGCGGAATTTTCTCGCAGCGATCAATTGGGTTGGGGCTTTGCTGGTTGCGCAAATCACCCTCACATCCATTGGCCTGCAAAGCGTTTCGCCAACCCTGCTGATTGCACCGGTTTGCAAAAATTCTAATAATTTTGCCTGCACATCAAGGCTTAGCTCTCCGATTTCATCTAAAAATAAAACTCCCCCTTCGGCCAGTTCGATAGCTCCCCGGCGATCTTTATCCGCACCGGTATAGGCTCCTTGCACAACGCCAAATATTTCGCTCTCCATAAGTTCATGGGGGATAGCCGAGCAATTAACGGCGATGAACGGGGCGTTTGTTCTTGGGCTTTTTTTGTGCAGCGATTTCGCGCACATATTTTTACCGGTTCCACTTTCTCCGGTTATAAAAACAGCAGAGCTGGAATGGGCCATTTGCTCAATTTGATCATTTATGTCTTTAATCTGTGCCGATGTGCCAACAAGTTTGTCAAAATTTTCTAAACAGATATTGGGGGCAAATTTTTTATCCTCAGAGCTGATTGCAGCCGGAGAACCAATTGCCGCTGGGGATTTGCCATGCCCGTGACGTTGGCCAAGTTCAATTACTCGCTGTTCAAAATTCTTGATATCGAGCGGTTTAGCTACAAAGTCATGGGCACCGGCCCCCATTGTATCCACAGTTAAAGAAACCGATCCGCATGAGTTTGTTGCTATAACCAGAGCCTTTCCGGCTAGGCGGCATATTTTAGATATTATATTTTCAGTATTATTACTTTTTGCTTCAGCGCTTTCCATATCAACCAGAATTATGTCAAATTGCTCGACGCGCAAAATTGATGATGCCAGCTTCACATCCATCGCAATGGTGACGGTGCATGGTTCCATGAATTCTGCGGGCAATTGGCATTGCATCTGGGTGCAAAACGCCATATCGCGATCAATAATCAAAAAACTCAGGGGAGTTTTGGCCTTTGTTTCAGATTGCATAATTTTATCTATCCAAATTGCGCCCGGCAAAAGAATTCCGCCGCTATACTTTCTATAAACAGGGTAAATAAAGTGTTTGGTTTTCCCCAATTTGCAAAATAGTTCTTTCCCCAGTGCCAAAAAGATCATTGCAACCTATTTTCTGAAGAGTTGCGGTGTTAGCATTACGTTTGCGAATCTGGAGCGTTTGATATTTTGTTCAATGTTCAAACATAGCTCTGGTAAATTGTTGGATGGTGTTTTTTTGCTGGCAAAAAATTATCCGGTTAGCCGGGTTTATTTGTCGCTTGAGCACTTTTGAAACCGGATGAGATAAATAAATTGCGCGGCCTCGTCTATGTTTTTATTGGTCTGTTTTCAGCCTCTATTGCGGCGGCGGTATACTTTGGCCTGACTTTTACGCCGATTCAGGCGGTGCTTGCCGGGCTGATTGGTTTTATTTTTGCTCTATTTTTTCTGCAAAGAAAATTTCAACAACGCGATATAATGCGCATTGAGCGGGCGATTGAGGATTTATCGCGATTGCTTTCAACTGATGCAAAAGCTGGCAAAAACCTAAGCCGCAGGCTTAATGAGCTTGTTGACCAGGAGCCGACGCAGCGCCTGGAAATTCTTGAAGCGGATATTTCGGTTCTTGGCACTGTGGTGCGACAATTGGCTGAAAGTCTGGCCGAAATGGAAGAACGTCAACGCAGTGAATACTCTGTTTCCACCTATGATAAGGCCTCCAGTGACAAGCAAGTTGTGAAAGATGAGCAAAAACCGATAGAGCCGGTTATTCCTATTGAAATGCTGCGTCAGGCCCTTGGTGAAGATAGGGTCATTCATCATATTGACCCGATAATTACACTCCCCCAGCGCCGCCCCCATGGATATGATCTTGTGCCAAGGCTGATGATGGAGGATGGAGAGCTGGCGCTGGCCCAGGATTTTATGCCGATTTCCGGCGGCGAACCATTGATTGCTGAAATTGAAGCGCTGGCGCTTGTGGATGCGGTTACGTTTGTCCGCCGCGCTCTTACCTCTGGTGAATCGGTTAATATTTACACACCAATTTCTACCGCCACTTTGCGTAATCCGCGCGAAACAGAACGCATTATTTCATTGTTGGATGCCAATCGCGCGGTTGTGGAATATATTTGTTTTTTGATCCCTGAAATTCAATGGTCTTCTTTGAGCGCACCCGAAAAAGAAATTGTGCAGGATATGGTCAAAAAGGGGGCAAGTTTTTCTCTGGCCAATTGTCGCTCTTTACGACTGAACTTTATGGAATTGTTCGAGCTTGGGGTCAGGTCCATCCGGGCTGATACGGCACGCTTTATTGATCAGCCAGCCAGTTATACGGATTTTCATACCGCAGACATTGCCGCTTACGTCAACAGGTTTGAAGTCGATCTGATTATGACAGCCGTCACTTCTGAGCAACATATTCTAACGCTGGTTGATGATGGGGTTGGACTTGCACAAGGGCCACATTTGGCAGGCTCAGGGCCAATTCGTTCTGATTTTATCGGTTCTGCCAAAGGATCAGCAAAACCAAGACTGGCCGGGCGTTGAGACTGGCCGGGCGTTGAAAATTCATCAAGGCCCGATCACCTGGTGTTTTTTTGTTAGGTAGTTTTGGTGCCGATGCGTATCAAAACATTGCGTCAATTTCGTTCTGATTGACCCCGTTGCTTGAGGGACCGGACAGGAGCTGTTTTTTCTTTGCTTTTTCACTATCGCTTAATACTGGTTCAACATTGCTGGCATTATTGTCCATCATCTGGCACAGGATATTTATCCGTTCTTCGATTACCTCAACTGTATTTACAACCTTGGTAATTCTTTGTCCTGTTATATCCTGAAATGAGCAGGCTTCAAAGATTTCCATCATCTGGTTGGTAACCAGTTCCCTGAATTCTTTATCGGGCATGTTTTCACCGGCTAAAACCGTTTCAGCCGCGCTCATAATTGAGTTGGTTGCAGATTCAGTAGCTGCAACAACTTCTGAAAGCTCCTTGCCCACCTCAGGAATGCGATTGGCCGAAATGTCCTCCGCATTCACTTTTGAAATTTCGGCTCGAAGGGTGACAATTTTAGTCAGAATTCCCCGTAATTCCTGTTGCATAGTAACATCAATACGGCGCAGCAAGGGTTGTAGTGAGCTTGTTAAAAGCTCGGCTACTCCAATAACATCGGTAAGCGTCATTTGCCCGCCTGGAGATTTTTTTAATCTTTCTCCCAGGTCAAGAATGGTTTTTACAACAGCATCATCACTGGCAGCTTTGGTTTTTTTTGAATTTGGCATGGATTTTAAGCTCCGAAAACGGCGTCAATTTTTCCCTTTAGCGTCTGAGCATTAAAGGGCTTCACGATATAATTGTTTACACCGGCTTTTTTGGCGGCAATTACATTTTCTGTTTTTGATTCGGCGGTCACCATTATGAATGGCAGGCGCATGGTTTCGCTTTTTGCCCTGACCTGCCGCAGCAGGTCATATCCCGTCATTGGTTCCATATTCCAATCAGAGATTATCAATCCATACTGTTTTTCGTTGATTTTTTTTAGTGCTTCGGTGCCGTCTGAGGCATCGTCAACATTTTCATATCCGAGCTGCTTTAGCAAATTGCGAAGTATGCGCACCATTGTTGAATAATCATCCACCACGAGAATAGGCGAACTGGCATCTAGTGACATTTTTTTCCCCTGAATTTTATAGATGCCTGCGATTAGGGTCGCTGCATCAGGTTTCTATTGCGCCAAGGCTAACGGGGGGATGCTGAAACCTCTCTAAAGCTAGGTGTAAGCACAAACCATTAGGAGTAAAAAATTCGCCTCCTCAAAAATCGGGTCGGCTAAAGGTAAGGGCAGGGTGATATTATTGGCCCGCAATATTATTGTCTTGCCAAGCGGGGAGCAAAAAGGCATTTTTCCGCCAATAAATATCTAGCGCAATTTTGCACCTTTTGCCTTTTTTTTCAAAAATGGCGTCAAACATTTGTTCTTGGAGTTTACTTTTGAGTGATTTTCAACTTTTGCAGGGTCTTGCAAGTGTACCCGCAGAACTAAAAAACTGCGTGGTAGCAATTGGAAATTTTGATGGCATGCATTTGGGTCATCAGATTATTATTGAAAAAATGCTCGAAATTGCCCACACCAATAATCAACCCGCTATTATATTGACTTTTGAACCCCATCCCCGTGATGTATTTGCCCCCGAGCCTTTTATGTTTCGTTTAACTGATGGTGCCAGCAAGGCAAAACTGGCTGAGGCAATGGGGGCGGATGCCATCGCAATTTTGCCCTTTAACAAGCAGCTTGCCTCTTTGCAGCCAGAAGATTTTGTAGCCAAATATCTGGTTGGTGCGCTGGGAGCAAAAACCGTTGTAGTTGGTGAGGATTTTCATTTTGGCAAAGCGCGTCGCGGCACCCCTCAATTTTTAAAACATGCGGGCAGGGAAGCTGGATTTGATGTGTTGCAAATGCCGTTGCTTCAAGCGGAAAATGATCCGGTGTCATCTTCAAGAATTCGCGCATCGTTAAATACTTCTGAGCTTGATCTGGCCAACAGGCTTTTGGGCTACCATTTTTTGATTGGCGGCGAAGTGATTATGGGCGATCAAAGAGGTCGCGAGCTTGGGTATCCTACCGCCAATTTTGAATTGCCCGGCACTTGTTTATTGGCTCAAGGGGTATATGCGGTAAGGGTCAGACTTGGCGATCGCTTGTTTGACGGGGTGGCAAGCCTTGGCAAGCCGATGTTTGATATTCATAAAAGCCCGTTTGAAGTGCATATATTTAATTTTGACGAGGATATTTATGGCCAACAGATAGAAGTGGCGCTAATAAAACATATCCGTGGTCAAATGACCTTTGAAGGTCTTAAGGAACTGATTGTGCAAATGGACAATGACAGCAAAAGATCAAAACGTGCTTTGGCCGCTCTGGTGCCAATTTCTCCTCTGGATGAAAAACTGGGCCTGATTATTTCGGGATAGCAGCAAGCCCTGTTATCCCGCAAAATCGCTGGCACGGATTGCAAACGCTTGATAGAAGCATTTGCGGTTTGATTTTTTCCCTTTCAAATTTATAGGCATATTATGACCGAAAACACCTCTGGCGCGACACCACGCGACTATTCAGATACGCTTAATTTACCCAAGACAGACTTTCCTATGCGGGCAGGATTGCCAAAGCGTGAACCCGAATGGCTAAAACGCTGGGAAAATATGGATATTTATTCCCGCCTGCGGGAACAATCCAAAGACGCAGAAAAATATACCCTTCACGATGGTCCCCCATATGCCAATGGCAATATTCACATTGGCCATGCTTTGAATAAAGTCCTCAAGGATATGGTCATCCGTTCTATGCAGATGCTGGGATATAATTCGGCCTATGTGCCGGGTTGGGATTGTCACGGTCTGCCGATTGAATGGAAGATCGAGGAGCAATATCGCGCCAAAGGCAAGAACAAGGACGAAGTTCCAATCAACGAGTTCAGGCAGGAGTGTCGTACCTTTGCTCAAAAATGGCTTGATGTGCAGCGCGAAGAATTCAAACGTCTGGGCATCACCGGCGATTGGGATAATCCCTATACCACCATGGCCTTTGACGCCGAGGCAACTATCGCCAAAGAGCTGATGAAATTCTCCATGTCCGGCCAGCTTTATCGCGGCTCAAAACCTGTCATGTGGTCGGTGGTTGAGCGCACCGCTCTGGCCGAGGCCGAGATTGAATATCATGATGTTGAATCTGATGCCATCTGGGTGAAGTTTCCCGTTGCCCAAGGCGAGTTTGAAGGTGCCTCAATAGTCATCTGGACCACCACCCCGTGGACCATTCCGGCCAATCGCGCCATCGCCTTTTCTTCAAAACTTTCCTATGGGCTTTATGAAGTTGTCGAGGCTGAAAACACCTTTGGCCCACAGCCCGGTGAAAAGCTGATATTTGCAGATGCGCTGGCCGATCTATGTGCCACTCAGGCAAAAATTACCTTAAATCGTTTATCTGATGTGAGATCGGATGAACTGGCTGCCATCACCTGCGCCCACCCCTTGGCTGGTTTTGACGGCGGTTATAATTTTGATATTCCTATGCTTGATGGCGATCATGTTACCGATGAGGCAGGAACCGGTTTTGTGCATTCCGCTCCCGGTCATGGTATGGACGATTACGAAATCTGGTCATCTAACGCTCGCGCTCTTGAAGCGCGCGGCATTGATTGTTCTATTCCCTTTTCTGTTGACGACGCAGGCTATTACACCAGGGAGGTTCCCGGTTTTGGCCCTGATGTTGAGGGCGGCGCAGCGCGGGTTATTGATGACAAAGGCAAAAAGGGCGATGCTAACAAGCGGGTGATCGCTGCACTTATTGAGAGCAATAATCTGTTTTCCCGCTATCGCATCAAACATTCCTATCCCCATTCATGGCGTTCCAAAAAGCCGATTATCTTTCGCAATACTCCCCAATGGTTTGTCCATATGGATAAGGAACTTAACGGGCTGACATTTGATTTTGAGACCGGTGAGCAGACGCTCAACGAGAATGTTTCAAAGCCGGACACATTGCGCACCCGTGCGCTGGCGGCCATCGACAATACAAGGTTTGTGCCCGCCTCCCGCCAAAACCGCCTGCATGCCATGATTGAAAATCGGCCCGATTGGGTGCTTTCGCGCCAGCGTGCATGGGGTGTGCCGATAGCGGTTTTTGTCAATGAGGACAATAATGAAATCCTCAAGGATAAATTAGTGAACGATCGCGTTATTGCAGCCTTCAAAGAAGAGGGTGCAGATGCATGGTTTGCTAAGGGAGCAAAAGAGCGCTTCCTTGAAGGTGTAGAAAATCCTGAGCAATGGACCATGGTTTCCGATATTTTGGATGTCTGGTTTGATTCAGGTTCAACCCATGCTTTTGTATTGCGCAATCAAAAAAAATGGCCCCATGTTAAATGGCCCGCATCCCTATATCTGGAAGGGACCGATCAGCATCGCGGCTGGTTCCATTCTTCCCTGCTTGAAAGTTGCGGCACTACCGGTCGCGCGCCCTATGATGCCGTGCTTACCAACGGTTTTACCATGGATGCCAAGGGTCGAAAGATGTCCAAATCCATCGGCAACACGGTGGCCCCGCAAGATATCGTCAAGCAATATGGCGCAGATATTTTGCGGCTGTGGACAGCATCGGTTGATTATTGGGATGATCAGCGTCTGGGTGATGAAGCCATTAAAACCAATGTGGAAACCTATCGTAAACTGCGAAATTCCTTCCGCTTTTTGTTAGGAAATCTGGCCCATTATTCTCCTCAAGATGCGGTAGAATTTGACCAGATGCCTGAGCTTGAGCAATTGATGCTGTCGCGACTTGCTGTTTTGGACAAAACTGTCCGCAGCGCATATGAGAATTTTGATTATAAAAAAGTTGTCTCCACCTTGTCGAACTTTATGAATCTGGAGCTTTCAGCCTTTTATTTCGATATTCGAAAAGACGCGCTTTATTGCGACCCCAATTCATCCAATACACGCCGCGCCTCCCTTACGGTTCTCAATGAATTATTCAATTGCCTGACCACATGGCTGGCGCCGGTTCTGGTATTTACTATGGAAGAAATCTGGCTGGAGAGAAATCCGGGCGCGGACTCGTCCGTTCATTTGCAACTCTTTCCTGAAATCCCCGGGAACTGGACCAACCCAGAGCTTGAGGAAAAGTGGGCCAAAATCCGCACCGTGCGCAAGGTAGTGACCGGCGCTTTGGAATTGCAGCGCAAGGATAAAAATATTGGTTCATCGTTGGAAGCTGCGCCAAAAGTCTATGTGAACGATGCTGATCTGGCAAAAGCCTTGCAGGGTCAGGATATGGCAGAAATTTCTATCACCAGTGATATTGAAATTTTGGAGAAAAAAGGTCCAGAAGATGCCTTCCGGCTTGATGATGTAACTGGCGTTTCGGTTGTTTTCGCCCGTGCAATTGGTTCTCGTTGCGCCAGATCGTGGAAGGTTTCAACTGACGTTGGCCAGGATAAAGAATACCTCGATCTTTCTCCTCGCGATGCGTTGGCCATGCGCGAACGAGAAAATATGGAAAAAGGGACATAAAAACATCGTGAGCATGACCCCGCAAAAAACCGCAATGTTTAGTGCTTTTATTGGATTTGACGCTTTTATCTTTGATCGTCTTCATAAATATTACCAACTGAACATTGAAGGTTGGAGCGGCGGGGAATTTGTGCCGGTAACCCCGTTTCTTGACTATGTGATGGTTTGGAATACCGGAGTTTCCTATGGTTTGCTGTCTGGTTTTCCTCAACCTTTGGTGCTGACAATCGTGGGTATGGCCTTTGGTGCCTTGCTTTGGTGGTGGATTGTCTCAAAGACATTTCTTGTGCGTATCGGTCTGGCCGTATGTCTTGGCGGTGCTCTGTCAAACATTGTTGATCGCTGGCTTTATGGGGCGGTAGCTGATTTTTTCCATCTTTATCTGGGCGGACAATCATTATTTGTATTCAATTTGGCTGATGCATTTATCTTTGTTGGTGCAATTCTATTGATAATTGATGCTTTATTGCCAAATATGGCAAATAGCAGGAAAAATATTTAACCCCATTGCTGCCAGAATCTGGCTTTAGTGAGAACAATGAGTTAAAGGAATAATTCCTCTTGGTTTGCGCGGTGCTAAAAAGGCTTAAAAAATATGAACAGGTTGACTAGTTTGTTTGATACGCGGTTGGTGCAAATGCGCCGGTTTGCAGGTGTTGCCGGGGTGGCTTTGTTGGTTCCTCTCCTTTCAGCCTGCGTTACTGTTGAGGGAACGAATGCGCTGGTTGATCCATCAACTTTTGAGCGTGAGGTGATGAATGAAACTCTGCAGGGACTTGGGGTTATTGAGCGCGAAGAAAAAGAAGATTTGTCGACACCAAGAGCGCCGCTGGTTTTGCCAAATCAAACCGCCAGCCTGCCTCAACCAACCGACCGCAACAACGATGGTTTGCCCGAGGATTCTGACTCGGTTCAAATTGACTTAACCGGAATATCAGAAGCAGATTTAGTTCGCCTTCGCAACGCTCGCGTTGTTGATTTGCGCTCGCTCAGTGGCCGTCCCCTTACTGAAGCAGAAACCCGTCAGCTAACTGCGCGCATGAACGCCGAGCGGTTGGCCGGTAGCGGCAAACGCCCCCTATTTTTGCCACCTGATCGTTATTTTACTACCATAAATTCGGTTGATCTGGTTTGTCTGGCCGCCAATGGTGATCTTGTGCCGCTTAGCGATCCAAGGTGCCCGCCGGAAATCAGAGCGGCCCTGCAAAATAATTAGACAGATTTTGCTATACGGCCCTGACTCTAAAGACTAAGAACAGGTGAAAACAAGAACACCTGGGGCAAAATACAGATGAAAAACACCTCTATGACCGGTAACCGCCTGGCTAAAATCATGGCGCGTCATGGGCTTTGCTCACGACGTCAGGGGGAACAGTGGATTACTGATGGCCGGGTTAAGGTCAATGGCAAGCTAATTCGCACTCCGGCCTTTAATGTAATCGACAGCGATAAAATTGAGGTTGACGACACCCCGATTGCCGAGAGAAAAGGCACCAGAGTATGGCTTTATCACAAGCCTGCCGGACTTGTTGTAACAGAAAGTGACCCGGAAGGGCGACCCACGGTTTTTGAGGAATTTGTCAGACGGGGATTGCCCAGAGTCTTAAGTGTTGGCCGGCTGGATATTAACACAGAAGGCTTATTGATGCTCACCAATGATGGTGGCCTTAAACGCACACTGGAATTGCCCGCCACCGGTTGGCTACGCCGCTATCGGGTTAGGGCCCACGGCTCAATAACTCAAGATCAGTTGGATAAGCTCAAACGTGGAATAAGCGTAGACGGTGTTAAATATGGTGCAATTGATGCCAAACTCGAGCGCACGCAAGGGGCCAATGTTTGGCTGATTGTGGCGCTTAGCGAAGGCAAAAACCGAGAAATCAAGAATGTGCTTGCATCCCTTGGATTGCAGGTAAACCGGCTGATCCGCACCTCGTTTGGTCCCTTTCAGCTTGGCGATATTCCGGTGGGCGGAATTGATACGGTAAAGGCCAGAGTTTTGCAGGATCAGCTTGGTCAAAAACTGGCCAAAAAAGCCGGAGTTGATTTTGAGGCCCCGATGCCTGACCCTCTTGCTCCGTCGGCCGTCACCAGCAGAACAAAAAACGCCCGATCTGAGCGTACTTCTCAATCCAGAGGAAATCCATCCACTTCAGAAGCGGGCGCTGCCCATAAGGCCAAGCCGCGTTCTATGGGTTTTAAGGGCAGAGGGCGCGAGCAGGACGAGCGCCAGCCATTTGCAAAAGGAAGATTTTCAAAAGACGCCGAAGAAGTCATCCTGCGAAAGGTACATTTTTCGGGCACTAGAGATGCTGAAATGTTTGAGCCGCAGGCCAAAAGCAAGCGCGACGAGCGAGAGCGTGGTGGCCCAAAAGGAGGCGGTGGCCCTAAAGGGAGCGGTGGTCGAGGCAGTTCTGGACCAAAAGGAGGCGGTGGCCCCAAAGGGCGTGGCGAACATCAGGGACGTGGTGGCTCCAAAGGAGGCGGCAAAAACCACACCCGCTCCAACCGACCCGACCGCTCCAGATAAATGCGCATAATTGCCGGACGTTTTCGCGGAAAAAAAATCCATTCACCAGATGATGACACCATCAGGCCCACTTCCGACAGGGTTCGCGAAGCGCTATTTTCTATCCTTGCATCCAGATTACCAGCCGGATTTGCAGATATTAAAGTTTTAGACCTGTTTGCAGGCACCGGTGCATTGGGTCTGGAAGCATTATCGCGGGGAGCACAACTTGCAGCCTTTGTAGATAATGGCGTGCAGGCCAGAGGGATAATCCGCTCCAATATCGAATTTTTTGGCGTCGGGGGACAAAGCAAACTACTAAAAAGGGACGCAGCCAATCTGGGAACGGCAGAAAAGTTTTTGCCCTTTGATTTGGTTTTCCTTGATCCCCCTTATGGGCAGGGATTGGCTGAAAAAGCTCTTATGAGCGCTAACAGGGGCAACTGGATTGCGCCAGGTGCCTTGATTGTTGTTGAAGAAAGTCGCAGTTCGGATTTTGAAGTATTGCAGGATTTTGAACTAATTGACAGGCGTGACTATGGGCAAACCTCAATCTGGATCCTGACGCAAATTCATGAAAAACTAACTGCGCCCGAATAGGCGTTCAATATCTTCTTTTTTTAGCTCCACATGGGTAGGGCGGCCATGAATGCATTGTCCCGAATGGGGTGTTTTTTCCATTTCTCGCAACAGGGCATTCATTTCCAAAACAGAAAGAACCCGCCCGGAACGCACAGAACCATGACAGGCCATAGTGCCAATTATCGCCTCCATGCGCTCATTCAAGGCGCTAGCACCGGCCAATTCTTTGATACCATCAACAAGATCGCGAATTAGCGCACCAACGTCGCATTTTTCCAATAAAGCCGGAACATTGCGTACAGCGATTGCTCTTGGGCCAAATTTTTCCACTCCCAGACCCAACTGATCGAGATCGCCTGCAATTTCTTCGAGCGCCCCACATTCCTCTTCATTCAATTCTATGATTTGGGGGATCAGTTGAATTTGCGAAGCCACATTGCCCTTGGCCAGTTCAACCTTGAATTTCTCATAAACCAAACGCTCATGGGCCGCGTGCTGATCAATCATTATCATGGCGTTTTTGGATTGTGCGATGATGTAATTTTCAAATATTTGCGCCCGCGCTGCACCAAGGGCAAAATCTGAATAATCTTCCTGCGGTGGCTCTTCATATCTGGCGCTTGGCTCGCTTAACCCTTCAAATTCAACATTTGACGGTTGTGGGCTGCCAGTAAAATGCGCTGAACCGGCAGAGGGGGGGAAGCCCGTTCTGTTTTGGCCAGATTGCGCTGGAGTTGAAAAAGCGCCAATTGTGCTTGTGCTCAATTGTGAGGAGGCGCGATATCCAGCCTCATTAAGAGCTATTCCGGTTGCTGCAATCACCGCCGAGCGCACCGCACCGCTATCGCGAAATCTTAATTCCGTTTTTGCCGGGTGAACATTTACATCTACTTCTCCAGGGTCAATATCGACAAAAATTGCTACCACCGGAAATCTGCCGCGAAAGATAAAATCACCATAAGCGGCCCGAACAGCCCCGATTAAAACCTTGTCGCGAACCGCTCGTCCATTGACGAAAAAAAACTGCATTAAAGAGTTGGCGCGGGTAAAAGTGGGTAGTCCAGCCATGCCCGTAACCACAATTTTGTGTCGTGTATTGGCCAATACTACCGAATTATTTATGAATTCAGAACCAATGATTTGTCCAAGCCGGCTTTTTTGTGCATCAGGACCGATTTGAGGGGGCCAATTACTGGTTTGGCGATCACCCCCCTCAAGGATAAAGTGAACGGATGGATTTGCCATGGCCAGCCGCTTGATAATATCGGTAATGGCGCTGGTTTCCGCCCTGTCTCCTTTTAGAAATTTCAGGCGGGCCGGAACCTTTGCAAACAGGTTTTTTACCTCGACTATGGTTCCCCTGTTCATGGAAACGGGAGCGGGTTGAGAGATTTTACCACCTGTTACCTCTATTATCATGCCTGCATCTTGATCGTGCGGGCGTGACTTAACCTGCAATTGCGCCACCGACCCGATGGAAGCAAGCGCCTCGCCGCGAAATCCTAAAGAGCTGATCCTGTCAAGCTGATCCCCATTAAGTTTAGAAGTTGCATGGCGCTCGACGCAAAGTTTTAGATTGTTTTCATCCATTCCAGACCCATTATCGCTAACGCGCATCAGGGTTTTGCCTCCGCCTGCGGTCATGATTGAGATATGGGTTGCACCGGCATCTATGGAATTTTCCACCAGCTCTTTAATGACGCTGGCCGGGCGTTCAACAACTTCACCCGCTGCAATGCGATTTATCAGGTCTTCGGGCAGTCTTTTTATACTTTTAAGTGCTGACATGGTGATTCTCTCCTACCGCAAAGTTTACACTTCCCAAAAGCGATTTGCACCTATGCCAATACGTAAATAATCGCTAACATTTACCCCATGAATAACTCAAATAATTCACCGATGGACATGGCCATCAAAGCTGCAACTGAAGCCAGCGTTGCAGGGGAGGTTCCCGTTGGCGCCGTAATCACCTTATCGGGTGAAATTATTGCGATCGCTGCCAATGCCATGCGTAAAAATGGCGATGCCACCGCCCATGCAGAAATGCTGGTCATTCGAATGGCCATGGAAAAACTCGGCTCGCAACGTCTTGAGAACTGCGATCTTTATGTGACCCTTGAACCATGCACCATGTGCGCGGGTGCAATTTCCCACGCCCGAATCCGGCGGCTTTATTTTGCTGCTCCTGACATAAAGGCCGGAGCGGTAGAAAACGGTGTCAGGTTTTTTGAACAGGCAAGTTGCCACCACCGGCCTGAGGTTGTTGCCGGTATTGGGGAAGATAAATCCAGAACCTTACTCAGTGAGTTTTTTGCTTCCCGGAGATGAATTTTTCAATTGCTTCGCCCAGTTGACGCTTGAAAAATTCTTTATCCTTTTCTCCGGTCTCAACAATTTCTTTTACCCGCCAAAACTCTAACGAACGAAACGGCTCCAGCTGTGGTCGTGTATAAACATCAGGGGGAAAGGCCACCAGTTTGTTTGAAATCAGGCCATGCATCAATATCTGGGCTGATCCCAGACCAACTTCAATCAGCGAGGGCTCTTCTTCATCTTCATGCCCTGAGGGGGACCCGTTTACATCTATCGCCACCAAAATATCCATGTTGCGACCCGCCACATCCAGCGGCAGCGGGTTGGATACACTACCATCTATTAACAGGCGACCGCCAAATTCCACGGGCCTGAATACACTTGGAATGGCAATGGAGGCGGCAATGGCAGGGACAAGTTCTCCATCGCGAAATACCACTTGCTGCCAGGTTTTAAAATCAGTTGCTACCGTAAAAAGCGGGGTTTTCAATTCGTTGAACTGGCTTGGCACCTCTTTGGGAATAAATGAATTTATCACTTCGCAGGCATCCAGTTGCATTGTCATGGTTTTTCGGAAAATAGACGAGGGCTTTTTTATTCGTGTTTTCCATATTCGGGCTACCATCGAGCGTTTACTGCCCAGATATTCATAGGAATATTCCCGAATTTCCTTGCCGGTTAATCCTGCTGCCCAACCGGCACCCAAAAGGGCACCAATGGAAGTGCCCGCAATTCTGGCTGGCCGTATTCCCAATTCATCCATGGCTTCAATAAAGGGAATATGGGTAAGTCCGCGCGCCGCCCCGCCCCCCAGTGCAATTCCGATTTTTGGATCAGATGTGTTAGTCATTTTATATCTTTAGCTGCCTTTTTACCAATATCGGTGCGCCAAAATCCTTCATTCCAATCTATTTTCTCAACTACCTCATAGGCATTTTTTCTGGCTTCGTTGATGGATGGGGCCATGGCTGTTACATTAAGGACGCGACCGCCATTGGCAATAAGGGAGCCGCCCTTTTGTAAAGTTCCAGCGTGGAAAATTTTCACACCTTCACTTTCCAATCCCTCTAAAGAGCCAATTTCGCTGCCATTATTATATGAACCCGGATAGCCCTTGGTCGCTATCACAACACTTAAGGCCACCTCATTATGCCACACGGGTTTTATGCCGGACAAATTTCCTTTTGCCGAACCTAAAAGAATTTCCAGCAGGTCTGACTTCAGACGCATCATTAAAACCTGACATTCAGGATCGCCAAACCTTACATTATATTCAATCAGCTTTGGCCCTTGATCCGTCAAAATCAGACCCGCATAAAGCACTCCTGAGAAATCAGCTCCCAGCTCTTGCATGCCTTGCATTGTGGGTGCGATTATTTCGCTCTCAACTTGTTTTGTTAATTTGTCAGTTAATATGGCGGCGGGCGAAAATGCTCCCATTCCGCCAGTGTTGGGGCCTTTGTCGCCATCAAATGCCCGCTTGTGATCTTGGGCTGTGGCAAGTGAGATAAAGTTTTTGCCATCGCAAATGGCAAAAAAACTAACCTCTTCGCCTTCAAGGAACTCTTCAATTATTACCCGCGCTCCGGCCTTGCCGAACTGACCGTCGAAGCAATCATAAATTGCTTTTTCAGCCTGCTGAAATGTTGTGGCAACCGTCACCCCTTTGCCAGCGGCCAAACCATCGGCCTTGATGACTATGGGAGTGGTTTTGGTTTTTAGATATTTTAGTGCTGCCTCAAGGCTGTCAAAACTTCCATAATCCGCTGTGGGGATTTGCATTTTTGTGCAAAGTTCCTTGGTGAATTTTTTTGACCCTTCCAATTGCGCAGCTTTTTTGCTGGGACCGAACACTAAAATTCCAGCAGCTTTAAGATCATTTCCAAGACCTGCGACCAGGGGAACTTCAGGGCCAACCACTACCAGATCAATCTGGTTTTTCCGGCAAAATTCAACAATTTCGCCATGGCTTGAAATTTCCAGATTTATATTTGTAGCTAAATCCTGGGTGCTCAGATTTTGCATCCCTGCATTCCCCGGCGCAACAAACAGGTGATCAAGCAGGGGCGATTGGCAGATTTTATAAGCCAGTGCATGTTCGCGGCCACCTGACCCGATCAAAAGTACATTCATGGAGCGTGTTCCCCGATTGATAGAATTGTGAACTATCATATGTAAAATATGTTCACCACTCCATATTGGATCGTTGGGAAAAAGACCTTGACGATGGGCTAAGCAGGGGGGCAATTGTAACTAATGAATGAAACCAGCAGCACCGAAACTTCAAACGCCCACGAATTTACTGTTTCCCAGATTTCAAAGGCGGTTAAATCTTCTGTAGAAGAGCAATTTGGTCATGTGCGGGTGCGTGGAGAGGTGGGCCGTCTTTCCCGCCCTGGCTCCGGCCATATTTACTTTGACCTTAAAGACGATAAGGCTGTTTTGGCGGCGGTGGCATGGAAAGGGGTAGCTTCGCGTTGGCGCTTTCAGCCAGAACAGGGCCTTGAGGTAATTGTTACTGGTAAGCTGACAACTTTTCCCGGCCAGTCCAAATATCAGATTATTGTAGAAAATGTTGAACCTGCCGGTGTTGGCGCTTTGATGGCGCTGCTTGAAGAACGACGAAAAAAACTGACCGCTGAAGGCCTGTTTGATGAAGATAAAAAGCAATCATTGCCATTTTTACCCAAGGTAATAGGAGTTGTTACTTCGCCTAGCGGTGCGGTAATCCGCGACATTTTACACCGGTTAGAAGAAAGATTTCCAACCCATGTGATTGTCTGGCCGGTTCGTGTTCAAGGCCCATCCAGCGCTAAGGAAGTGGCAACGGCCATTGAAGGGTTTAATATGTTGCCCCCGAATGGCAATATTGCCCGTCCTGATCTGATTATTGTTGCTCGCGGTGGTGGCTCTATCGAAGATCTTTGGAGTTTTAATGAAGAAGAGGTGGTTCGGGCCATTTCCGAGAGTTCCATTCCGCTAATTTCAGCCATAGGCCATGAAACCGATATGAGTCTGGCCGATTTCGCAGCCGATAAACGCGCTCCAACTCCAACCGCAGCGGCGGAAATTGCCGTGCCGGTTCGTGCCGAACTGATCGGGTATATAAATGACCTGAATGGCAGGAAATATTCAGGAACGCTGCGATCAATTTCGTCTTTGCGAGATCGCTTGCGAGCGGTAAGTGCCGGATTACCGGGAGCTGATGATCTGGTTGCTCAGGCTCGCCAGCGCCTCGATCTTGCAGTTGCCAAATTAAGCGCTGCCCTTAATGCTGCCAAACAGACAAAAGCTCTTGGTTTGGCAAAAATTGCTCCTCGCCTCTCCGCGCTTGTGCTTAAAAATATGCTGGAAGATCATAAAAAAAGAATTTTGGCGGCAGGTCAGCGCTCCGCAATTGCCCTCTCCAACAGGACTAAAAACTCCCGGTTGCAAATGGTGCCGATCTCCAACCGGCTTGAGCCGGCAATTGCCTTGAAAATTCGCGATAAACGCCGCGAACTTAAAACTTCTTCTCAACTGTTGAATTCCCTTGGTTATCGCAACGTGCTGGAGCGCGGATTTGTTTTGGTGATGGATGAAAGCCAGCAGGTGGTGAAAAGGGCTAAAAATCTTAGCTCCGGCGATAATGTGACATTGCGCTTCGCGGATTCTGAAAGGGGGGCGGTTATTGATGATGGTAACACTTCGGCAGGCGGCGAAAAAAAAGACAAAAAACCAACAATTAGTAAACCTGCAAAACCCCCCAAAAAACCTGATGATGGTCAAACCAGCCTGTTTTGACAAAACTCGTTTTGATCGTATAAAATAACTACTGCTTATAAGGAAAATGAAAAAGCATGAATCTTCTCGATCCTGACTTTGCTCCCGGCGAGGCAAAATTGCGTTATCTGGACGCAGACTATCTTGTAATTGCTCCGGGCACATTTGTGCGCTGCGCAATAACCAAGCAGGTCATCAAGATTGATGATTTGAAATACTGGAATGTCGACCGGCAGGAAGCATATGTGGACGCTGATGCAGCTATTCAGGCCTATCAAAAGCAACTTGGTTGATGCTTAACCCCTAAAATGCTCTAGCTATCATTCTGTTTTGGCTCGTCAGGGTCCATCAACCGGTGCATATGCACAATGAAATAGCGCATATTTGCATTATCAACTGACATCTGGGCTTTTTGTTTCCACACATCATATGCGGCGGCATAATTTGGAAACACACCAACGATATCAACTTTATCAAGATCCTTGAACTCAACCCCCTCCAGATCTTCCAGCTCTCCGCCAATGACCAGGTGCAACAATTGTTTGTTTGGTGTTTTGTTCATTTTATTGATCAAGCCTTTTTGTCTGCGCTATTTTCTATCACACCCATAAACATCAATGAGTGCGTCATTTACAACCGCTCTTAGCGAATTATCGATCATTGCCGCAAGTGCTCCGTGGCGGGTTTCCTCACGATTAAATGTTGGTGCCCCCAAACAGGCATCTTCAAGAGCAATGCCACATTCTTTAAGTATGACATTGGCCGCGGCTATATCCCAGTCCTGCGCACCGCGCCGCCCAATAGCAATATCAAGCTTTCCGGTGGCGACCTGCACCAATCTATGGGCCAGCGAGGGCATATGAGGGCCGAGTTCAAATTTCATATTAGCGGTGTTTAGTTTTTTATATACAGCTTCAGCGGCGGCAATAACCGGGAGCGCATCATTTTTGCCCGGTGCTTGCAATGGCGCTGAATTTAATTTCGCACCACCACCCTTTATTGCTTCATAAAGCTCATCTCTGGCCGGGGCATAAATAACTCCGGCAATTGCTTCCCCGTCTTTAACAATTGCCAGCGAAATGCTCCACCCGTCATCGCCACGAATAAACCCTCTGGTGCCATCGATTGGATCAACAATAAATATGGTTTGTTTGTTAAGGCGTACCAGATCATCAGTGGTTTCTTCGCTCAACCAGCCATAATCAGGGCGCGCGGCCAAAAGGGTCTGCTTAAGAAATTCATCAACCAAAAAGTCCGCTTCGGTAACGGGGGAAGAATTTTTTTTGGCCCAGGTTTTAATATCCCGCCTGAAATAGCCCATGGCGATAATTCCGGCAGCAATTGCCGCTGAGCGCAATAGTTCAATATCGGATTGGACCTCGTTGGGAATTGTTGTTTCCTGCGCTTATTTGATTTGTCGGCGGTTGTTATACTTGCCTGCCATGTTCCTACGTTGGGCAATGGTTTCATGCAAGCATTTGCATGGGGCTTTCCCATCGGCTTTTAAGTGATCTGGCTTTTTGATCGGGGTTAATTGCTTGTTACTGGCGGTCATACACCGCTAACCCTTTTCAAAACAACAAAATTTTAACCCCGTTTCTTAAACCGATCTGAGTACCGCCCCGCTAGATTGGGGTCATAAGAAGAGCCCGATAATAACGAGGCTCTCGTAGTTAACAGTGAGGCATATTATGAATTTTGGTGATGGAGATCATGGCGCAAACGTCGTTATGTTCGGTAAAAAATCTTACCCTGACAGCGTTGGCTTGGCGGCGGTAAACGACAATTTTTCAATATCAGACCAGTTAAGCCAACCGGCAAAAACCATTACATTGCGCAATAAACTTGATGAAAACGGCAATGTTATAAAGGTAAAAGTCCCGGTTAGTGAATATTTTGGTGTAGCTGTTGCGACCAAAATTGATGAGGATGGAATTTTGACATCTTCAATCGAACTGGTGCACGAGGATGCTGACTTCAATTATCAGGTTTATGAAGAAAGCGGCAACGCTCAAATTATTGCCGAATGGCAAAATTGGGGTCGCCAGTTGCGACTTCCTTTGTTTATTCGCTCTGGCGATGGTGAACTTGTGGCCTATAGCCAACAGGTTGATGGTGTGTTGCTTGGCAATTCCAGCCAACGCCGCAAAACAGCTTCTGAGGCTGGCCGCCGTCCGCGCTTTTTGAATTTGCGTAAATAGCTCTAAAAGCTGTACTCAAGCCATAATGCCAGCGTTAAGGCCAGTCCGGTAAAATGGTTGGCCTTGAAGCGCACCAGACAATTGGCGGCATCATCTATCTTTAGCGTCAATATCTGCCAGCCCAGAATAAGGGCGGGTAAAATCATTGCGCCCTGAAATATTATTCCAGCCCCGGCAGCCATTCCAGCCCACATCCACAGGACAATGGCCGCCATATAAAACAGCGCAATCATTAATCGGGCATGTTTATTGAATAGGCGGGCGGTGGATTTAACTCCGATTATCGCATCATCTTCAATGTCCTGAAGTGCATAAATTGTGTCATATCCGATTGTCCATGCAATTGCCCCAGCGTATAGTAACAGGGGGGGCAAAAACAATTGCCCGAACTGGGACGACCAGCCCATCAGTGCACCCCACGAAAATGCCAGTCCCAAAAACAATTGCGGCCACCACGTAACGCGTTTCATAAACGGATAAATGGCAACCAATGCCAAAGAGGCGATGCCCAGCCAAATGGTATAGGTGTTAAATTGCAGCAAAACCCAAAGCCCGATCAGGCTTTGCAAAACCAAAAATATTATCGCTTGAGTTCTTGAAACCTGACCGCTGGGTAAAGGGCGGGAGCGGGTTCTCTCGACTTTCTGGTCGATTCTATAATCAACAATATCATTAAATGTGCATCCAGCTCCGCGCATGGTAACTGCCCCGATAAAGAATAACAGCACCGCATAATAATCAAATCCGGTCGGCGGACGGGCAACAGCTGATAGGGCAACAGACATGGCGCAGGGCCAGAATAACAGCCAAAAACCAATGGGCCGATCAAGCCGGGCCAGCCTTAAATATGGGCGAGTTACAACAGGAGCCAGATTATCAACCCAGTTGAATTTTTGCGCGTCTGAAACCCGACCCGATTTATCATTGTCTTGATGCTGTGATTTTTGGCTCACCTGTTTTGCTTTCCTTTTATTTCGATCATCGTTTAGTCTCAAAGATCAAATGATATCAACCCGATTCATAAAGCAAAATATCGACAATTGGAAACCTGTTTGCATGTCAATCCCGACTTCACAAATTCAAAACGATTTGCGTGTCAATAAACGCCTGCAACGCCTGCTTGTGGATTTTTCCCTTTCTGAAGGCTTAATGGTGGAGCTGGATAAAGCTCAATCATCCTATCTGGTAAAAATTCTTAGAAAAAAAATTGGCGATCAGGTGATTTTATTTAATGGTCGCGATGGGGCATGGCTGGCACAAATTGATATGGCGGATCGTAAATTGACCCGTTTACAATGTGTGTGCTGTATTCGCGAACAGCCACAAATTTTTGACCTTTGGTATGGATTTGCGCCCTTAAAATCTGCACGGCTTGACTATATGGTGCAAAAAGCCACTGAAATGGGTGCATCGATCATGCAGCCGATAATAACCAGTTTTACCCAAAAATCCCGACTGAATTATTCGCGAATGCGCTCCAATGTCATTGAGGCTGCAGAGCAATGCGAGATTTTGAATGTTCCCCAAATCTTAGAGGAAACCTCCTTTGAAGATCTGTTTGCGAATTGGGAAAACCTTCATGGGGACAGGATTCTTATATTTGCCGATGAAGCGGCTCAAAATAGGTCTCCACTTGTACAGATGCAAAAACTTGATGCAAAAAAATTAGGGTTGCTGATTGGACCCGAGGGTGGTTTTTCAAAAGAAGAGCGTGAATTATTAGGTTCCTTGGATTTTGTGCTGCCAATTTCTCTTGGCCCGCGGATTTTGCGCGCTGATACCGCTGCCGTTGCTGCCCTTGCATTAATTCAATCAACAATTGGTGATCGTTAATCCATCGTTATATTACGATAAAGATTGCAATGTCAGCAAACCTGATTATGCTCGCAAAAAAAATCGCAGCGTTTTTAATTGAGCTTGGCGCTGGGACTATTATAGCAAAAATACAACTCGTAATCTGTTGCATATATATTGAAAGAAACATTGGCCGTGGCACAAAATTCCTCCGCTCCTATCGAGGGCAAATCGGACCTGATCGAAACTTTATCAAGGGGCAACAAGCCTCGCTCCCAATGGCGCATTGGTACAGAGCACGAAAAATTCGTCTATTTTCTTTCCGATAATTCACAGGTTCCCTACGGGGGCAAAAATGGCATCAAAGCATTGCTGGAGGCAACGCAACAACGTTTTGGTTTGCTGCCATTGATGGATGATGGCAACCTGATTGGGTTGATCGACCCCGATAAAGGCGGTGCTATTTCTCTTGAACCGGGCGGGCAGTTTGAATTATCCGGTGCGCCTCTGGAAACGGTTCATCAGACCTGCGCCGAGAGCGCTGATCATCTTCGACTTCTAAATGAAATTGCCGAGCCAATGGGTATTGGTTTTTTGGGAATGGGGGTAATTCCCACATGGAAGTTGGATGAAATAAGCCCGATGCCTAAAGCCCGCTATGGTATAATGGCCCCCTATATGGAAAAAGTTGGAACGCTTGGCACCTCAATGATGTTTCGCTCGTGCACGGTTCAGGTAAATCTGGATTTTGAGAGCGAAGCGGATATGGTCAAAAAACTTCGGGTGTCTTTGGCTTTGCAACCTATTGCTACGGCCATGTTTGCCAACTCTCCATTTCTAGAAGGCAAACCAAACGGATTTTCTTCATTTCGTTCCTATATCTGGCAGCACACCGATAATGATCGCACGGGCATGCTGCCCTTTGCGTTTGAGGATGGTATGGGGTTTGAGCGTTACGTGGATTATGCTTTGGATGTCCCCATGTATTTTGTGCTTCGTGATGGTAAATATATCAATTGCGCCGGTGAAAGTTTTAGGGAGTTTTTAAAAGGAAACCTGCCGCAATTACCGGGAGAAAAGCCCCTGATTGCAGATTGGGAAGACCATATTTCAACAATTTTTCCTGAAGTTCGCCTAAAGCAGTTTTTGGAAATGCGCGGTGCCGATTGTGGTTCATGGGCCGATATTTGTGCATTGCCAGCTCTGTGGGTTGGCTTGTTATATGATCAGAATTCTTTGGATGCGGCTTGGGACCTGGTAAAAGACTGGAGCGAAGAAGAGCGCCAATATCTTCGTGACGAAGTGCCAAAAACTGCAATTCATACCAAATTCCGCAACAAAACGGTAAATGATGTGGCCAAAACGGTGCTAAAAATCAGCGATGCCGGGCTAAAGGCACGTGCGCAATTAAATTGGGAACAGCTAGACGAAAGTGGATTTTTGGCCCCATTGCACAAAATTGTTGCTAATAATTCCACCTCTTCCGATCGCCTGCTTAAATTATATGAAGGCGAATGGAACGGCAACCTTTGCCGATTGTTTGAAGATCAAAGGATCAGCTCTTGAAAAGAGAGCGGGTTTTTTACTGTAAACCTTGCAAATAGATAATCTGATCTGGGGCATCAGGATCATTTGGATCCAATTCAAGCACTGCTGCATATCGGCAATGGCGTTTTTTATTTTTTATTCCGCAGCCTGTTGGTTTAGTGGCTCCGGCCTATCGATATTTCCCAGACTTTCAACAATATGCTCGCGTAAGGCATCATAAATCCCCCCATAGGCATGGCTGGCCCGCATAACCGCGATCTGAGCATCCTGCATACGCGGAAAACCCTCTTTTTCTCCAAGGATTTCCAAGCCCGGCTGCATGGCGCTTTGGGGCAATACTCCTACTGCCAGATCTGAAAGCACAGCACTGATAATTGCAGTTGCATTTGCTGAAGTATAGGCGATACGAAAATTCTTGTTGCTCCTGTTCAGTCCTTCAATGGCCTCGGACCTCCAGCGGCAACAAATATCGCTCATAGCCATGGGCACCGGATCACGATTTGCAGCAGAGCCGTTTTTTAGTCCAACCCAGTGAATTTTTTCGGTCCTGAAAACTTCACCAAACTCGTGCTGGGTGCCTTGAGTAAAAACCACAAGGTCAAAATCTCCAGAATGCATTCCAGACAGCAATTCCTCTGAGGCCATGCATTTTACATCAACTGCAATTTTTGGGTGGGTTTTTTGAAATTGCGAAAGGATCACCGGTAGCAAACGAACCGCATAATCATCCGGCACACCAAATCTGATGCGTCCGGTCAAATCCGCTCCATTAAACAGATCAACAATCTGAGCATTTGTTCGCAGCATTTTGCGAGCCAGCACATATAGTTCCTGACCATGGGCGGTTAATGTGACGGTGCGCCCTTCACGAGAAAACAATATTTGTCCCAAACGTTCCTCAAGGCGTTTTATCTGCATGGAAACCGCTGACTGGGTTTTGTTAACCCGGCGGGCGGCTTTAGTGAAACTTGCGCAATCAGCAATTACGCAAAAACTTTGAATTTGATCAAGATCGAGAGGTGTTGCCATGATTTTACTATCACTAAAATGAATGAGTTGCATGAAATCTATTTGTTAGACAAATGAATTGCAAGCCCCTAATTATCTCGTCATCGACTTACAATTCAGTAGTTGAAACTTGGGGTCCTAACCCTAAACAGGGAGAACATTTATGAACATTCTAGCATCAGTAAACCGCTATTTTGCCAACAGGGCATCAGTTAAAACCTTATCGCAAATGGATCCCTGTCAACTGGATGATCTGGGCCTGAGTCAGGGAGATATATTTGATTCCCGGTATATGGAAGGCACAACTAGAGTAGAGTTTTTGATCAGCCGCAAGAACCTGCGCCGTAAAAATCTTTGCCTTTAAATTAGATTGCCGCCTGACATATTCATGACCAGGTCGGGTATTTGCGTTGTTATGAATTAAACGCAGATGCCCGGTTTTTCAGGCGGCAACACCGGCTTTGATTCTGATATCATGAGACTTTATCAGCCTGAATGCGGCATAGATTGCAATCAGTGCAAACGGAATACTGCCCGCAACGATGCCATAGGCAATGCCGGTTAGATCTCCCCACATGGCCCCAAGAGCAATAAATGGCAGCACGCCGATTGTTTGCCGTAGCCAGTTGAAACCAGTTGCCCACAAGGGTTTGCCAAGATTATTGAATGCAGCATTGGTTACGAATAAAAGCCCGTTGAACAGAAACGCTCCAGCGGCAATTCTGCAAAACAGATCAATCATCAATGCCATGTCTCCGGTTGCCAAAAATGCCGAAATTATAGCATTGCGAGCAAAAAACAGCACTGTCCAGGCTAGCAGTACATAGGTAATACTAAATATTATTCCATCCAGTAGCGTCTGTCTGGTACGGGCCATCAAACCAGCCCCGAAATTTTGTCCGATTATTGGGCCAACAGCACCAGAAAGGGCGAATATCACCCCGAATGCCAGCGGAATAAGGCGATCAACCACGGCCTGACCAGCAAGCGCAACATCACCATATTCAGCAATTTTCTGGGCGATAAAAAACGCACCGATCGGTGCTGCCAAATTGGTGAAAATCGCCGGAACCCCAAATTTGGCCATTTCCAGAACATCGGCACCAATTTGTCTTATGTTCGGAAATTTCACCATATCAGCGGCGACCAAAACCAGATAAAGCCCATAAACCGTAAAACTAATTCTGGCGATAAGGGTGACTATGGCCGCTCCGGTAACTTCCAGGCCAAGAACGAAAATGAAAATTGGATCGAGCGCTGCGGTAAGTATGCCCCCGGCCAAAGTTATATACATGGATTCTTTGGCAGCCCCCCAGGCTCTTAAAATCCCGATACAAATCATGCCAACGCTCATAAACGGCATGCCCGGCAATATAATCAGCAGATATCGCTGCGCATGGGAAAGTGCTGTCCCCTCAGCCCCCAACATATTTAAGAACCAATCAACCAGAAGCAGCGATATTGCTGCAAAAATCGTTCCCATTATTGCTGTGCCCACTAGTGCCGATCCGGCAAAGCGTTTTGCGATTTCTTCTTTTCCCTCGCCGATGGCGCGGGCGATCAGAACGGATGATCCGATCATCATTCCAACGGAAACCGCAATCAAAAATCCAATAACGTAGCCGGCGCGACCAACAGCGGCTGTCTGTGCCGGGTCGTTGAGCTGGGAAATATAAAAAAGCGTGATTATATCGACAAAAAACAGAGCCATCATGCCAATGGCCGCAGTTGAAGTCATAATGACCACATGACGCATAGTTGAGCCGTGCGTAAATACGGCATTACGGCCGCCAGTTTGCTTTGTCATGAATAACTCCAAAAGGGATGCAACCCGCAAACCTATAGTCTTGGCTCAACCGGCAATCAAGTGAGTTAAATTTGAGAATTGGGTCTTTTAGGTAGTGCCTTGTGAGCGCTCTGCTATGGAAGCGCTGCAAATCCTTCTTTAAATCCATTTAAGGAAACGGGAATGCCAATTCCCTCTTCTGGAGTTTTGAACACCACAAAAATTGCATCCTGTCCGGTCGAGAATAACTCAATAAGCCCATCATCCATAATGACTTCCGCGATACAACCGTTGGGAAGGCATCTGACAAACGCCACTCGGCCCATATCCTGACCATCCACATTTAATCCAAGACCATTTGGCAGCAATACACCCAAAGGCACCAGAACTCTAAGCAATCTGGCCTGTTGATCGGCAGTTTTAAGAATGATGACGCTAAGCCCTACATTGGGCTGGTTCTCAGCGGTGATATTTTGAATAATCGCGCATTGCTCGGAACTGGCACCCGGAGGGGTGTCGCAACTCATTTGCCAGTCTCCGTGCTGAGACCTCACCACTCCCTGCGCCTGAGTTGCCATGGTGCCCAATATCAGGCCAACGGTAATGATTACGCACTTTAGTGCTAGGCGGAATATTGAATTTTTCAATTTTCTTGGATCTCCCAAAGACGGCATTTGTTAAGAACGGCATTTGTTGAAGTTGTTAACATTATAGCAGTGACGTTAAAAGTTAGATTTTGCAAAAGCTTTTCTTTGTGATTGCTTCAACTTGTTGGTGGTGCATAAGTGGTTGATTATCTCCAACATTTTTGAATGTTTCAATTGCTAGCAATGATTATCAAGGGTTAGCAAAGCTTTGTGATTATGTTTTTGCCCCGTGCCTTTATGCAATTTTTTGATTCTGAAGGCATTGCACACTCAAAACTGCGGCAAGCTTGAGGCAAAGTCCAAAAAAACTCACCATTGTTTATGGTCGGGTGATTTTGCCGCACCCAAAAAGAAATGCAAATATTTGCTTAAAAGCCAACTTTATGATCTAGGTACTGCTATCTGTTTTAAGTTTTGCGCGCTGAGTCGGCGTGTGAGATGTTAGGTGCTTTCTCGTTGCGGTTTTTTATTGTGACAGACGAGATTAGCATACACGTGAAATCGGGACATCCAAAGGGGGATTCTGTGCAAACTATATCAACTCGCATCAAATGCTATTGCGAAAAACCTACACAATTGATCCAAAAAC
>CAZMVQ010000010.1:0-13075 GCA_964569865.1 uncultured Devosia sp. | reverse complement strand
AAAAACCTACACAATTGATCCAAAAACTTACACAATTGATCCAAAAACTTACACAATTGATCATAGGCGCATTTGCCTTTGCGATAATTATTTTGCCCCAGTCTGTATTAGCTCAGGCCGGGCAGGATACTTTAGGATATGCGGTGCCCGGTCAGTTGGGGCTGATGGAATCCGTGACCACAATCATGGATAGTATCAGGGTTTTTCATGACGGCCTGTTAATGCCCATCATCACCGGCATCGTTATATTTGTAACGGCTATTTTGGCGTATATTTTGTTGCGCTTTAATGAAAAGGCCAACCCCATCCCCTCCAAAACCACTCACCATGTGGGGCTTGAGGTTGTTTGGACTGTGGTTCCAATCGTTATTCTCGTCGTTATCGCTGTGCCTTCATTTGGTGTTTTGGCGGATCAGGTAACCATTCCTGACGGGGAGCGCAAATATCTTGGTTCCAATATTTTCAGTATGGGGGATGTTGAGGTTCCAGCTCCCGGCCTGACCGTAAAGGTAACTGGTGTGCAGTGGGCATGGCAGTATGATTATGTGGATTTTGAGGGGGCCGACTATTCTTCTTATATGCTCAATGAAGCAGAGCGCGCGGAAATGAAACCAAATGAGCCGCGTCTGCTAGCTACGGATTTTGATCTGGTTATCCCCGTTGATACTACTGTTAGGGTTCAGGTTACTTCCGCAGTTGTTATCCACGCATTTACGGTGCCATCGTTTGGTATTAAAATTGATGCGGTTCCGGGACGTTTGAACGAAACATGGTTTAACGTCCGTAAAACCGGCATGTATTATGGACAATGCTCGGAATTGTGTGGTCGGGACCATGCATTTATGCCGATTTCGGTTCGGGTGGTTTCAAAAGAAGAATTTGCTGCGTGGATTGCAGCAGTTGAGGCTGATGGTGTGGAAAGCGCACTTTCTGTTCTCACTCCGATCACTTAAGGGGCGGCACTGGCAATCCACTAACAACTAACAACTACAAAGAATTTTATTTAAAGGGACGCAATTATGGCCGATGCAACTGCTAAACACGTTGATGCGCACGGGCATCCAACCGGATGGCGCCGATACGTTTATTCCACCAATCACAAAGACATCGGGACGATGTATTTGATCTTCGCAATTGTTGGCGGGATTGTTGGTGGTATTTTATCCGGGTTTATGCGCTGGGAGCTTGCCGAGCCGGGGATTCAGATTTTCCGTGGTCTTGCAGCAATGGTCTATGGTTATGAAGGCGATGCAGCGCTTGATGGCGGCAAGCAGATGTTTAACGTCTTTACCACGGCGCACGGTCTGATCATGGTGTTTTTCATGGTTATGCCGGCGCTTATTGGTGGATTTGGCAACTGGTTTGTGCCCATTATGATCGGCGCGCCGGATATGGCGTTCCCTCGTATGAACAATATATCATTTTGGCTACTGCCCGCCGCATTCGTCCTGTTGCTTTTGTCTCTGTTTTTTGAAGGCCCTCCGGGACTTTATGGTGCAGGTGTTGGTTGGACGGTTTATGCGCCGCTTTCAACAACTGCCAATCCGGGCCCTGCGGTTGATTTCGCAATTCTCTCGCTTCACCTTGCTGGTGCTTCCTCCATTCTTGGGGCTATCAACTTTATCACTACAATTTTCAATATGCGCGCACCTGGCATGACCATGCATAAAATGCCTTTGTTTGTGTGGTCAATTCTTGTGACCGTATTCCTGCTGTTGCTTTCTTTGCCAGTATTGGCCGGTGCCATCACCATGTTGCTGACGGACAGGAATTTCGGAACGACGTTTTTCAACCCGGAAGGGGGCGGCGATCCTGTTCTCTATCAGCATCTGTTCTGGTTCTTTGGTCACCCTGAGGTTTATGTTTTGATCCTTCCGGGCTTTGGAATTGTCTCCCATATTGTATCAACCTTTTCCAAAAAGCCCATTTTTGGCTATCTGGGGATGGTCTATGCGATGATTGCCATTGGTTTTGTCGGATTTATCGTATGGGCTCACCATATGTATACCACCGGCCTTAGCCTTAATGTTCAGCGTTATTTTGTTGCTGCAACAATGGTTATTGCGGTGCCAACGGGGGTGAAGATTTTCTCGTGGCTGGCCACCATGTGGGGCGGTTCGATAAGTTTTAGAACGCCAATGATATGGGCTTTGGGCTTCATATTCCTGTTTACAACGGGTGGTGTCACCGGGGTTGTGCTGGCCAATGCCGGTGCCGATCGGGTATTGCATGATACCTATTATGTTGTGGCTCACTTCCATTATACCATGTCCATGGGCGCTACTTTTGGGGTGTTTGCAGGCTGGTACTATTGGTATCCAAAAATGTTTGGTATCATGTATAATGAAACTCTGGCCAAACTTCACTTCTGGACCCTGTTTATCGGTGCCAACGTAGTGTTCTTCCCGCAGCATTTCTTAGGGCTTGCCGGCATGCCGCGTCGCTATATCGATTATCCTGACGCCTATGCCTTGTGGAACATGGTTTCTTCCGTTGGTTACCTGATTACCCTGCTTTCCATGTTTATTTTCATCTGGGTTATTATCGAATCAAGAATGAAGAAACGCGTCGCAGGTGACAATCCTTGGGGCGAAGGCGCCACTACCCTTGAGTGGACCCTTTCTTCACCTCCTCCTTTCCACCAGTTTGAAACGCTTCCGCGTATCAAATAACGGAAAAGATAAGGAAACCCGGTTTGGCATATTTAGACACCAACGCTAACACTCGCTCTCAGGGCTTTGCCCATGGGGATATGGGTGCAAGCGTTGGTGATTTTATCGCTTTGCTCAAACCTCGCGTAATGTCTCTGGTCGTATTTACGGCCATAGTGGGCATGCTGCTTGCTCCCGTTGGTGTGCATCCGGCAATATTTATAATTGCTATCATATCAATTGCCGTGGGTGGCGGCGCTTCGGGTGCCCTTAACATGTGGTATGACGCAGATATCGATGCCCTGATGAGCAGAACAAAAAACCGCCCGATTCCAGCTGGCCGGATTGATAAAAATCAGGCTCTTGGCTTTGGAGTGTTTTTATCGGTAGCTTCTGTGACTTTGCTGGGATTAGCCAGCAATTGGCTGGCCGCATCGCTGCTGGCGTTTACGATATTCTTCTATGCCGTAGTTTATACAATGTGGCTAAAACGCCGAACAGCGCAAAACATAGTTATTGGTGGCGCAGCGGGCGCTTTCCCGGCGATGATTGGCTGGGTGGCGACTACGGGCACTATCAGTATTGAGCCGGTAATTTTGTTTTTGATTGTCTTTTTATGGACCCCCCCACATTTTTGGGCATTGGCGCTCTATAAAAAGGGCGACTATGAAGCCGCCAACATCCCCATGTTGCCAAATGTTGCCGGAGAACGGGCAACTATTATTCAAATCCTTATATATTCTGTCTTGCTTGCGTTAGTCAGTTTGGCACCGGTTGCTTTTGGATTTGGTGGCGTATTTTATGGGCTAGTGGCGGGGGTTCTTGGGCTGGGTATGATTGTTCTTTCAGCTCGACTTATTGGTACTTCTGACAAAACAATGCGATTGCGCTCAAGGCAGCTGTTTTCATTTTCTCTTTTTTATCTGTTTATAGTTTTTCTTGCGCTTTTGCTTGAAACACTGGTTCTCAGATCACCCTTTTTTGGATAACCTAATGGTAGAACAGGTAACAACAATGACTGATGATCAGGCAGTGGACGCCAAAGAAGAAACCCGTCTGAAGCGACAGCGTTTGCGCTCAATAGCGATTGCGTTGAGCCTTGCGGCGTTCGTTATGACTTTCTTTATCTTGACCGTTGTTAGAATGGGTCCTGATCTGTTTGTAAGAGCGATATAATGAATACCATTTCCCCTACAATTTCTGATTTTCAAGACAGCCCCCGAAAGGGTAATCTCCGGATTGCACTAATCTGCGCAGGTGTATTTGTAGGCATGGTCGGACTTTCTTTCGCTGCGGTCCCGCTATATCAGTTGTTTTGCCAAATCACTGGATATGCTGGTACAACTCAGGTTTCTGAGGGCAATGTAAACGGCATAATTGATCGGGAAATGTCTGTTAGATTTGATGTCTCGGTGTCCAGCGCGCTTGACTGGACGATTGTTCCGGCCAGTACCGTCACCGACAAAATTGGCGAGGTCAAAATAGTCACCTACCGCGCCACCAATAATTCTGATGTTCCTGTCACCGGAACGGCTTCGTTCAACGTTGCCCCCAGCATCGCAGGCGCATACTTTAACAAGATTGAATGTTTTTGTTTTACGGAGCAAACTCTCGCCCCTGGCGAATCGGTGGAAATGCCCATAACATTTTTTCTTGACCCTGAATTGGATCAGGTTCGCGAACTTGATACGGTAAATGCAATAACTTTATCCTATACATTTTATGCTTCAGACAGCAGGAGTAGCTAAATATGTCTTCAGCAACAAAAAACCACGATTATCATCTGGTAGATCCTAGCCCCTGGCCAGCGGTTGGTTCGCTTGCCGCCTTTGTTATGGCGGTTGGAGCCATCATGTGGATGCGCGACGTAACACCGTGGCTGTTCTTTATTGGCCTTACCGGTGTGCTATATACCATGTTTGTCTGGTGGGCAGATGTGGTGAATGAGGCAAATTCAGGGGATCATACAGAAGTGGTGCAAATGCATCATCGCTATGGCATGATCCTGTTTATTGCTTCTGAAGTTATGTTCTTCGTCGCTTGGTTCTGGGCCTATTTTGATGGATTTTTCAGAATAGATGATGTTGAGCAGTTTACTCGCGTAGCGGTGTCGGGTGGAGTTTGGCCGCCCAATGGCGTTGAGCTCTTTAATCCATGGCACCTTCCTTTGTTCAACACTCTGGTTTTGCTGGCGTCAGGCACTACGGTAACCTGGGCTCACCATGCATTGCTTGAAGGTGATCGCAAGGGCTTAAAATGGGGGCTGGTCCTAACTATTGCACTGGGTGTGTTGTTTACAGTTGTTCAGATTATCGAATATGGTCAGGCAGGATTTTCGTTCTCCGGCAATATTTATGGCGCCACATTCTTTATGGCTACTGGATTTCATGGCTTCCATGTTTTTATCGGGACCATATTTTTGATTGTTTGCCTGGTGCGCATGCTCAAAGGTGACTTTACTCCAAAACAACATCTTGGTTTTGAATTTGCTGCTTGGTATTGGCATTTTGTGGATGTGGTTTGGTTGTTCCTTTTTGCCTCTGTATATGTTTGGGGCAGCTCGTTCGGGGCTCTCGCCCATTAGCTTTGCTGGGCAACGAACCAGAATTACGCGTTGATGCGCGGATAAAAGAAAAGAAGGGTGCGCAACAGCACCCTTCTTCAATTCGGGTTAAAACTCAAAATGCGGAAGTGCTTTAACTAGTGATGGCAAAGCAACCCCAATCCCAAATGTCTCCATGGCTAATAGGCTTAAAGGCTAAATGCCCCCATTGCGCAAAGGGTAATTTGTTTTCCGGATTTCTAACAATTAACAAGCAATGCTCGCAGTGTGCTTTGGATTTGACTTTTGCCGATAGCGCCGATGGCCCGGCAATTTTTATAATCTTTATAGTTGGTGCCATTGTTGTATCTCTGGCTCTATGGGTGGACATAGTTTTTAAACCTTCGATGCTCGTTCATATGAGTTTATGGATACCGACTACAATTATTTTGGCAGTTGCACTTATGCGGCCATTCAAAGGCATAATCATTGCACTTCAATATAGGCTTTCTGCCCAGGAGGGCGAAATTGAATAATTCCATTAGTTCCAAGATCGACAAAACTCCATCACTTGCTGAAAAAGAACCGAAGAAATCAAAAGCTAATCGCATCAGCTTTGTAGTCTTTATGCTGGTTCTAACAGCTCTTTTTGCATTTCTTGGCAATTGGCAGCTCAATCGTCTGGCAGTAAAAGATGCCATGATAGCAGATATTGAAGAGCGGATTGGCAATGATCCCATTGAGATTCCATCGGTGGCCGAATGGGTTGGTTTTGACGCTGAAATTTATGATTTTCGTCCCTTAACAATCACAGGGACTTTTGATCACAGTCAAACCGTTAGAATATTTACTTTTTTGACCGCAGATGATGGAACGCATTATGGCCCGGGTTATTGGATTGTAGCCCCGTTTTATCTCAAGGACGGGGGCATGATTTTTGTTAATCGCGGATATGTACCCGAATTTCTTGCGAACGGATTTATAGATGGTGGGGCCGGCCCGATTGATGAAGTGACCCTTGTTGGTTTGGGGCGTGTAACTGAGCCAGTTAACGCATTTACTCCCGGTTCCGAATTTGACAATCGCATTGACTGGGTACGAAATGTTGAGCGCCTTACCCAGTTCATTGGTGAGGAAAGCCAGCCTATTGCCCCGATCTATTTTAATGATGGCCTAACCCCGGATGGTTCTCTTCCCCAGGGTGGTGAAACTAAATTGACCGTTGTTAATAAACATCTGGAATATGCGATTACCTGGTTTTCATTAGCGATTCTTACGCCACTTTTGCTGCTGGTATGGATGCGCAGAACAAATAAATAGATCAGGGGTTGAGCGATAACCTTGAGCAAAGGGAATGGCACAAAAAAACAAGAATCGCACAAATCAGCTATTTATTGGCGTATAATTCTGATTTGGTTGCCTAGTGGGGCAGGATTGCTTAAACAACTCATTAGCGTCAAGAGTTATAAGTTCAGATATCAAAGCAAAACATAATCAAAATGCCAAATTCATGTTTCGAATAAATCAAAACATAACAGGCAAAAAAACTCAGGTTATCCAATTTTTATGAAATATATTTCCACACGCGGCCAAGCGCCGGAACTGGGCTTTTGCGATGCTGTCATGGCGGGTTTGGCAGAGGATGGTGGGCTTTACCTGCCAAAAACATGGCCGCAACTTGAAAAACAACAAATAGCGGGTTTCGCCAATAAATCATATGCTCATACGGCGTTTGAAGTTATTTCGCCCTTTGTTGATGGAGAAATAGAAAATACGGTTTTGCGCGAGATGATTGAGCAGGCCTATGCATCATTTCCCCATCCAAGTGTTGCACCGATTATAGAGCTGGAACCGGGCCATTTTATATTAGAGCTGTTTCACGGCCCGACATTGGCATTCAAAGATGTTGCCATGCAATTGCTGGCAAGGATTGTTGACCATATTCTGGCTCAAAGGGGGCAAAAGGCAACAATTGTTGGCGCAACATCTGGCGACACGGGATCTGCTGCCATCGAAGCATTTCGCAACCGGCCCAATATAGATATATTTATCTTGCATCCCCATGGTCGGGTTTCTGATGTTCAAAGACGTCAAATGACAACGATTCTGGATAAAAACGTCCACAATATCGCGCTTGAAGGCTCGTTTGATGATTGTCAAAAACTTGTCAAAGACATGTTTTTGAATGTTGAGTTTCGCAAATCTATCAGCTTAACAGGTGTCAATTCAATCAACTGGGGCAGAATAGTTGCTCAAATTGTCTATTATTTCACCTCGGCAGTTGCCGTCGGTGCCCCCCATAGGCCGGTGGATTTCACTGTACCAACCGGAAATTTTGGCGACATATTCGCCGGTTACGCCGCCAAGCAAATGGGCTTGAACATCAATAAGCTGGTGATAGCCACTAATTCCAACGATATTTTGCACCGCGCTCTAACCACAGGCGTTTATCAAACTTCGAGCGTTAAGCCCACGCAAAGTCCCTCGATGGATATTCAGATTTCATCAAATTTTGAACGTTTATTGTTTGAGGCTGGCAATAAAAATTCTGATGAAATTCGTGCCAAAATGAACTCCCTCTCCCAATCAGGTACATTTTCGATAGACGAGCAATCCCTTGCTCAAATTTCAAAAAATTTCGCAGTTGGCTCCAGCCCGGAAACTAAAACAGCCCTCACAATAAAATCAAGCTACGAGAAATCGGGCTATTTGCTTGATCCCCACAGCGCCGTTGGTGTGTATGTGGCGCGACAACAAATGGATGCAAACTTTCCAATGATTACACTGGCAACGGCACATCCGGCAAAATTCCCGGATGCGGTACAAGCTGCATCTTCTGTTTTTCCATCATTGCCGCCCATGTTATCCGATATTCACGACCGGTCAGAAAAGTGTGAACTACTGGCTAATGACCCCCAGATAATTCAAGAATACATACGCAGGCGAACCTCTGCGTAACAGGAGAATAATTTTGAGCGTATCCAGCACCAAGTTAGAAAACGGCATGACCGTTTTGTCCCATCACATGCCTCATCTTGAGAGTGCTTCAATGGGGGTCTGGGTAAAAGCCGGATCGCGCTGGGAGCGACCAGAGGAAAATGGCATATCCCACTTTCTGGAGCATATGGCATTTAAGGGAACAACAACCCGTTCTTCTCGGCAAGTGGTAGAACAGATCGAAATGGTTGGCGGTGATCTAAACGCTGCAACCTCCATTGAGCACACGGGTTATTTTGCCAGAATCCTCAAGGATGATGTACCTCTTGCCACTGACATCCTTTCAGATATTTTGTGCAATTCGGTTTTTAATCCCAAAGATCTGGCGCGCGAGCAGCATGTAATCGAGCAGGAAATAGGCGCATCTCTGGATGACCCCAATGATCAGGTTTTTGACCTGTTTCAAAAAGCGGTGTTTCCTGATCAGGCAATAGGGCGCCCTATCCTTGGAACTGTTAAATCCGTAAAAAGCTTTGGCCCGGATCAGCTGCGTGCCTATATGGACAGAAATTATGTGGGCAATCGAATGGTTGTCAGCGCCGCTGGCAATGTTGAGCATGATCGCTTGGTTGATATGGTTTCCAAACGCTTTGCCCATCTTAAGCCCGATGGGGATATGGAGCCGGTTGCCGCCAAATATATCGGCGGAGATATGCGCAAAAAAACGGACAATGAGCAGGCCCAGATTATTATTGGACTGGAAGGTCGACCCTATAATTCCGATGGTTTTTATGCTTCGCAAATTTTGGCATCCATCCTTGGTGGTGGCATGAGTTCGCGCCTGTTTCAGGAGGTTCGTGAAAAACGCGGCCTTTGTTATTCCATTTATGCGTTCAACTGGGCATTTGCCGATAGTGGTGTATTTGGCGTTTCAGCTTCCACCGGTGAAGAGGATGTGGGCGAACTGGTCCATGTAATTCTTGATGAATTGCGCAACGCGGTGCAAAATATATCTGAAGACGAAGTGCTAAGGGTGCGTAACCAGATCAGGGCCGGGCTGCTAATGTCTCTTGAAAGCCCCACCAGCCGGGCCGGACAATTGGCTCGTCAGCAGATTTTATGGGGGCGCACTATTGAAATGAGTGAAACTATTGAGCGTATCAACAAGATTGATGTTAACCGTGTTAAAGAAATTGCCGGCCAGCTATTCAGCAGCAAAAACCTTTCTATCGCTGCCAACGGCCCCATTGCTCAATTGCCACCCCTAGATGAACTTGTGGAATATTTTACCAAATGATATTTCCAAATGAACGTGCGATTTGCTGTCGCATATATGGGTAATTGATTTGTGGGCAAGAAAAAAATTACCGGTATTAGAAGAAGCGGGCTTGCGCCTTCGCCTTCCCAAACGCGCCGATTTTGCTGCGTGGCAAAACATTCGTTCTGCCAGCCGACCATTTTTAACTCCGTTTGAGCCAAAATGGAATGATTATGAATTAACCCGCAATTCATTTGTAAAGCGGGTAAAAATCAGCGCCGACCGGGCAGGAAAAATTGTTGAATTTTCACTATTTATCTTCACCCTGCAAAAAAAGAATAATCGGGTGAAAGAGACATTTGTCGGAGGGGTTACCCTGTCAAATATTCGCTATGGTGCCGCTTATCATGCAAATATTGGCTATTGGCTGGGTGAGGGGCAAACCGGCAAAGGCTACATGAACAGGGCGGTTGCTTTGGTTTTACCGTTTGCATTTGGTGAACTGAAATTGCGGCGTATTCACGCAGCTTGTCTGCCTGAGAACGACAGATCTAAAAACGTGTTGATAAAAAATGGTTTTCAAAAAGAAGGGTTTGCTCCCAAATACTTGCAAATCAACGGAGAAATGCGAGATCATTTGTTATTTGGGATAACTAAAGATCAATTTGCCACAATTAAGCGCGAATCATCCAAAAGCTTGTAGATTAAGCGATTCCCCGTTACCAAGGGCAAGATTGCGAATGAAAAAATAGGATTATCCGGCAGAAATGCGTCACCTTGTAGCTCTGGCGAAATATATTGTGTTTGCGGTCATGGCGATTGCGCCTGCCAGCGCGTTCGAGGTGATTGCGATTCCCTCAGACGTTAACGCAATCAATCTTAGCGCAGCGATAGACGTTGTTGAGGGCACGGATGGAAGAGTGCGCCTCAGTACGGCTCCCGGAGCCGATGGAATTGTGCGCCGGATTGAAGTTTTGGCTGCAAAAGAGGGTACAAATCCGTCATGGGCGCTGTTTGCCCTGTCTAACCCGTCAGATATTCAAATTACCAGATTATTGGTGGCGCCATTTTTCCGCATGCCCGGGTCGGGTCTTTTTACGCCGGATTTGGGTAATGCGAGAATTTCGGCCCTAACTCCCAGTGCCGGATTGCGGCCCCAGCGTCAAAACGATCCAGAAGCAGATGTATTTGAAATAATTCTTGATCCCGGTGCAACCGTCACTTTCGCTGCAGAGCTCACCAATGCCCAACTTCCGGAATTATACATTTGGGAGCCGGGCGCCTATCGGGACTATATAAGTTCATTCACATTGTTTCGCGGCACTGTTCTTGGAATTTCAGGTCTTGCAGCGGTATTTTTAACGATAATGTTTGTGGTCAAGGGGCGAGGAGTGTTTCCGGCAACTGCTGCATTTTCCTGGGCAGTTCTGATTTATCTTCTTATTGATTTTGGTGTTCTTGGCCCGCTTCTGGGGGTGGATAATGGCTCGGTGCAGCCCTACCGGGCAGCTTCGGAGGCGGGAATTGCGACAACACTATTTGGCTTTTTATTCATATACCTAAATCTTCATCGCTGGCATTTGCGGTTTTTACATCTGGCAATGGCGCTTTCGGCAATTATGCTGGCGCTGATTGCGTTTGCATTTTTACAGCCCTCGATTGCGGCAACGGTTGCCCGTTCGATTTTGGTCATTCTTGGCATATTCGGATTTGCTCTAATTCTTCTTCTGGCAATTCGTGGATATGACCGGGCGGTTATGCTGGTTCCCACCTGGATAATTTATCTGTCATGGCTGACATTTAGCTGGATGGTATTGAGCGGCCAGATTTCCAATGATATCGCCCAGTCTGCGGTTGCTGGCGGGTTGGTGCTAATGGTGATGCTGATGGGGTTCACAACGGTTCAGCATGCATTTGCCGAAGGGCAGGTTTCTCTTGGCTCCGTGTCTGAAATTGAACGGCGGGCTTTGGCTCTGACCGGCAGTGGCGACTATGTTTTTGACTGGAATATCGAAAGAGACCGGGTAAATGTCTCTGCCGAAATACACTCAAGGCTCGGGATCAGGGAAGGGGCCCTGCGCGGATCAATAAAACTCTGGCTTGATCGTGTTCATGTAAAGGATCGGGATAGATTTCGAACTGCCCTTGATACGCTGGTGGAATTGCAAAGAGGCAAAGCTAATCTGGACGTTCGGTTTAGTGCCCATGATGGGGGATACCGGGTGTTTAGAATGCGGGCCAAACCGGTTTTAAGCGGTTCAGGTTCGGTTTCGCGCATTGTTGGCACATTGCAGGATGTGACTGCCGACAGGGCTTCGCGTGAACGTTTGATGCACGATGCGGTGCATGATAGCCTTACAAGTCTACCCAATAAGCAACTGTTTATTGATCGGTTGGAGAGGGCGCTGATACGAGCCAGAGAATTAGGGGGTATAAAACCTGCGGTTCTGGTTATAAACTTGGATGAGTTTTCTCTGCTTGATGAGCGTATTGGTCAATCGGCCGCTGATTCTGTGCTTTTGGCAGTTTCCAGAAGGATTGGCAGGGTGATGCAGCCCATGGATACACTTGCCAGAACATCCGGCGATCAATTCGCAGCTATTCTCACCTCAAGCGACAGCGCCACCAAGATTGCAGAAATTGCCGAGACCATGCGCAGAGGACTTCGCACCCCCTTTAATTTTGGTGATCAGGATGTAATTCTAACAGCGTCAATTGGCATTACCATTTTTGACAATGGATCTGCCAGCGCAGCAGAGGTGCTGCGGGATGCTGAACTGGCCATGTATTATGCCAAACGCCTGGGCGGTGACAGGATTGAAGCCTATCGAGCTTCAGCCCGCTCAATCGCTGCCTATTCCGAGGCGTCAGAAAAAGACCTTGAACGGGCGATCAATGCGGGTGAGCTACAGGTTCATTACCAGCCCATTTACAACATTCAAACCGGCAAGATCACGGGTGCTGAGGCACTGATGCGCTGGAACCATCCATCCAAAGGGTTAATTCTGCCCTCCGAGTTTATTCCCCTTGCCGAGCGTATTGGAATGATCGAAAAAATTGGGCGTTTGGCCCTGCGACAGGCAGCCAATCAAACCGGTGACTGGATTAATAATTTTCAATTAGATGAGAACTTTTTTGTATCCATAAATCTCTCCACAACCCAGCTTGCCACTCAATCTCTGCTGAATGATTTGCGCACCATGGTGACCGAAAATCCTTTATTGGCACCTCATATCAAGCTTGAAGTGACCGAAAGTCAGGTGATGGTCAATCCAGAGCAGTCCGCCTATGTATTGAGTGCTCTAAAAGCCATGGGGCTGGGACTTGCCCTCGATGATTTTGGTACCGGGCATTCATCCCTGTCATATTTGCATCTTTTTCCGTTCGATACGGTAAAAATACCCGCCCAGTTTGTTCAAATGAGCGAAAATGCCGGCCTGTCCCATACGCAGGGGCCGATTATGCGCGCAATAATTTCTCTGGCAAACGAGCTTGGACTTAAGGTGGTTGCGGAAGGGGTTGAATCCACAGACGAACTCAAGCGGTTGCGTGAATTAAACTGCCAAATGGCTCAAGGGTTTTTATTTGATACCGCCATGTCGGGGAACGACCTGCAAAGAAAACTGGCGGCCCAATATTCCAAATAAACCAAAATTCAAGCAGCCTCAGAGCTAGGTCCTGACCCTA
>CAZMVQ010000009.1:21772-45562 GCA_964569865.1 uncultured Devosia sp. | reverse complement strand
CGTCAGCAAAACGGCAAGAATTTCGAAATTGTTGTACCATTGTTCTCGCGCCTGATGGCGCAGGGTGCCGGTGAAAACATAAAGGGAATTCTTGGCTCTACTAACTGGAACTGGTCATTGCAGGATGCCGGCTCACAAGCGTTAGTTAAATCGTTTGGTGCTGAATATGGCTTCCCACCATCCCAGGCTGCCCATACTTGTTATGTGCAGACCTTGCTTTATGCGGATGCCTGCCAGCGTGCGGGCACTTTTTATCCACCTGAAGTTATCAAGGCTCTTGAAGGATTTACCTTTGATGGCATGGGCAATGGTCCTACTGAATATCGGGCCGAAGATCACCAGTGCTTCAAGGATGTTCTTGTGGTGCGTGGTAATCAGAACCCGACTTCTCAATTCGATCTGCTTGAAGTTGTGCAGGAAGTTCCTCGCTCTCAGGTTGAATATGATGCTTCGATCTTTGGCGGCGAATTGGGCCCTTACGAAGTTTCTTAAATTATCACAAAATACAATTGCCGGGGCGGCTTTGCTGCCCCGGTATTAATGAATTTTAGTACAGATTAGCGGAGGGGGCCATGGACGCCATTCTGGTACAATTATTAAACGGGTTGGATAAAGGTGGGGCGTATGCGCTGATAGCGCTGGGGCTTACGCTGGTTTTTGGAACGCTGGGTGTGGTCAATTTTGCCCATGGTGCGCTGTTTATGCTCGGCTCGTTCTGTGCTGTTGCTTTTCGCAAATTGCTGACGTTTGAAAGGATTGAGCTTAGCGAGACCGAAGTTTCTCCATGGGGGACAGCACTTGAGATTCGCACCCCCTATGTGAATGAAATTTTTGGCACGTTTGGCGATGTATTGATCGACTGGTCGGTGCCCTTATCTATTTTGGTTGCCATTCCGGTAATGCTGTTGATCGGCATTGCCATGGAGCGCGGCCTGATCAAGCATTTTTATAAGCGCCCCCATGCGGAACAGATATTGGTGACCTTCGGGTTAGCGATTGTTTTGGGCGAAATAATTAAAACCATATTTGGTGCGAACCCAATTCCTCAACCAATGCCAGAGGTTTTGCGCGGTACGGCAGATATCGGGGCATTGTTTGGCATGGCGCAGAATGCTGTGACCTATCCCTGGTGGCGAATGATATATTTCTTGTTCTCATTGAGTTTGATCGGTGCCGTGTTTGCTTTTTTGAGGTATACCACTTTTGGAATGGTAGTTCGTGCAGGCATGGCTGATCGGGAGATGGTGGGATTGCTGGGGGTCGATATTGACCGGCGTTTTACCATTGTTTTTGGAATTGCGGCGGTGGTTGCCGGACTGGCAGGGGTTATGTATACGCCAATTTTACCACCGGTTAACACGCTGGGCATGGACTTTTTAGTGCTTAGCTTTGTTGTTGTTGTTGTTGGAGGCATGGGCTCGCTGCCCGGTGCCGTGGCGGCGGGTTTTCTGTTGGGGATATTACAATCCTTTGCGTCAATGCCCGAAGTGAAGGCAATATTTCCCGGAATTGATCAGGTTATAATTTATCTGGTTGCTGTGGTTATTCTGCTGGTGCGTCCGCGTGGACTGCTTGGCAAATCTGGTGTGATGGAGAATTGATATGCTGACATTGCCAAAGAAAGAACTGATCACCTTTTTGATTTTTGCGGTTGTGGTTTTGACGATGCCCATATGGCTGGTTCCTTTTGGGGCTTCCTATCCCGGTTTGATGCAAAAGTTCGCAATTTTTGGACTGCTGGCGGTGGGATTTAATATCCTGTTCGGGCTTACCGGCTATCTCAGCTTTGGTCATGCGGCCTTTTTGGGAGTTGGTTCCTATACAGCGGTCTGGTCGTTTAAGCTTTTGACCATGAATGCCATACCGGCAATATTTTTTGCGGTGATACTTTCGGGCCTTTTTGCTTTGTTGATCGGATTTATTTCGCTTCGACGTTCAGGGATTTATTTTTCAATCCTTACGCTGGCCTTTGCTCAGATGAGTTATAATCTGGCCTATTCTGTGCTTACTCCGATTACCAATGGTGAAACCGGATTGCAGCTGACCCTGCAAGACCCGCGAGTTTTGGATCTGGCTTTTTCTGAAAGAGGTGCCGCATTGCCTGCGGTCACAATATTTGGATTGGATATGGCCGGGATTTGGGGGTTTTATTTTGCCGCAATCATATTGATCCTTGGGTATTTTATTGCTCAGAAAATTACCATTTCTCCGTTTGGCATGATGTTAAAGGGTATAAAATCCAATCAGAACCGCATGGGATATACCGGGCTTAATACCAAACCATATACTTTGGCGGCATTTGTAATTTCGGGCATGTATGCGGGGCTTGCCGGTGGCTTGTTGGCGGTTACTGACCCACTGGCCGGGGCTGAGCGCATGCAGTGGACAGCATCTGGTGAAATTGTTCTGATGGTGGTCTTGGGCGGAATTGGCACTATATTCGGGCCGGTGCTTGGTGCCTGGATTATAAAATATTTCGCCAATATTTTTTCAGCCATTAACGAAAATATTTTGCACAGTGCGTTTGGTTTTTTGCCGACCAGCGTGCAGGATTTTATAGTACCGATAGTGGCGCTGTTTGTGGGCGAGGGTTGGGAGCTGACGCTTGGGCTGTTGTTCGTTTTTGTGGTGGTGTTTTTACCCGGTGGCCTGATTGAAGGCTATCGAAGGATAGCAAGCAGATTTAGTCCACCCCCTTCAAAAGCAACCAAACCCATTGAGAAGCCGGCGCAAACAGCAAATCAGGCAGGGAGTGAATAAATGGCTACTGCTAAACATAATACGGTACTGCATGTCGCGGATGTTCATGTGCGTTTTGGCGGATTACATGCTTTAGCGGATATTGACCTTGAGATTGAAGAGGGAAAAATCCACGCCATCATCGGTCCCAATGGAGCGGGCAAATCTACATTGCTCAACGTTTGTGTGGGACGATTGGCTCCGACCAGCGGGGCTGTGGTATTTGATGGGCAGGTGATTACCGGTATGAAACCCCATGAAATTAATCAGATCGGGGTGGCTCGGGTATTTCAGACCCCTGAAATTTTTTCGGATCTGTCGGTGTTGGAAAATGTTATGGCACCGGCTTTTGCAAAAAGAGACGGGGCGTTCAGGCTCAATTTTTTGAAGAATATAGGGCAGGAAAAAGAAATCCGCCAAGAGGCGAAACATTTTATTGAAGATGTGGGCATGACTGCGGAACTGGAAACGCCCGCCGGGTCTTTGTCTCGTGGTGATAAACGGCGGCTGGAGCTGGCCATGTGCCTTATTCAGCATCCGCGACTGTTGCTTTTGGATGAGCCAACCGCCGGCATGTCTCGTCATGATACCAATACCACCATCGAGCTGCTGAAAAAAATCAAGGCACGCGGAATGACCAAGGTGATTATTGAACATGATATGCATGTGGTATTTTCGCTGGCCGACAAGATTTCGGTTTTGGCTCAGGGCAGAATTATTGCCGAAGGTGATCCGGAAACGGTAAGAAACGACCCTGAAGTTAAAAAAGCCTACCTTGGAGGAGCTCAAGAATGAGTAATGTTGAGAACGGGGATACGGCAGTTGAAAATGCTGGTGGGGGCAATCCTGCTGATCAAAAAACTTCGGACGTGTTTTTCCGCGCCAATGATATTCATGCCTATTATGGCGAAAGCTATATTGTGCAGGGTATTTCGCTGGAACTGAATAAGGGGGAAATTCTCGCGTTGCTGGGCCGCAATGGTGCTGGCAAAACCTCTGCCTTGCGGGCTATTGCGCGCACGGATGATCCAATGCTCAAACAGGGCGAAATATGGTTGGACGGCAAAGCTTTGCACAATATGAAGGTGCATGAAGCGGCGCTTAGCGGAATCCAGTTGGTTCCTGAGGATCGACGGATTATCGAAGGTTTGAGTGTTGAAGAAAATATTCAACTTGCACGGGTTGCAGACGGGCATGGCTGGGAAATTGAAAGAATTTACGGCCATTTTCCCCGGTTGGCAGAACGGCGTAAACAGGATGGTGTGACCTTATCTGGAGGCGAGCAGCAAATGCTGGCCATTGCCAGGGCTTTGTCGCGAGATGTAAAATTACTGTTGCTTGATGAACCTTATGAGGGGTTGGCGCCGGTAATTGTTGAGGAAATCGAAGGCATTCTCAAGGAAATCAAAGATCTGGGAATCACCACCATAATCGTTGAGCAAAATGTGGTTGCAGCGTTAAAACTTGCGGATAAGGCGGTTATTCTTGATACCGGTCTGGTGGCCTTTTCCGGTACAGCGCAGGATGTGCTGGATAGTGAAGAGTTGCGGCAGGAATATTTAATGATCTAGGGCCTGATACTTAAGGTCTGGCGCTGGTTTTTTTAAATTGCAGTCTTTAATTGATACTTTGAAGCTTGTTAAAAAAACAGCTTGGAAGTTGCCATGGTTATAAGCTAAATTCCCGACGAAAATTTTAATCAATAGCGGGCAAAAAAATGCACAAGGAAATTTACAATCCACCACAAAATATTGTTGAAAACACCCACGTTACGGCTGAACAATATGAAGAAATGTATGCGCGTTCGATTGCCGACCCGGATGGGTTTTGGGCCGAGCAGGCGCAGCGGCTGGATTGGATAACGCCTTTTACCAAGGTTAAAAATACCAGTTTTGAATATCCTGATGTGTCTGTGAAGTGGTTTGAGGATGGGGAATTAAATGTCGCTGCCAACTGCATCGACCGCCATCTGACAAGTCTTGGTGACAAAACAGCTATTATCTGGGAGCCGGACGAGCCAGATGAGCCAAGCCGGGCCATAACATATAATGAGTTGCACAACAGCGTTTGTCGCTTTGCCAATGTGCTTAAAAAGCTGGGCGTTAAAAAAGGCGACCGGATAACCATCTATATGCCAATGATCCCTGAGGCTGCTTTTGCCATGTTGGCTTGCGCGCGCATCGGGGCCGTTCATTCTGTGGTGTTTGGCGGGTTTTCTCCCGAAGCATTGGCTGGTCGCATCATCAATTGTCAGTCCAATTTTGTCATAACTGCCGATCAGGGCAGGCGGGCCGGCAAACATGTGCCGCTTAAGTCCAATGTGGATGCAGCCCTGAAAATCGCTGATCAGGTGGGCCATGTTCTGGTGGTTAAAAACACCGGCGGCAATGTGGAAATGAAGAGCGGGCGCGATTTCTGGCTGCATGAAGAAATGGAAGTGGTTTCAGACATATGTGAACCTGAAGTAATGAACGCTGAAGACCCGCTATTTATTCTTTATACTTCGGGTTCTACCGGCAAGCCAAAAGGAGTGTTGCACACATCCGGCGGTTATCTCACCTATGCTTCGCTGGCCCATCAGCTGAATTTTGACTATCACAAAGGCGAAATCTATTGGTGCACTGCCGATGTGGGCTGGGTTACCGGTCATTCATATGTGGTCTATGGTCCGTTGGCCAATGGCGCGACCACTGTGATGTTTGAAGGGGTGCCAAATTACCCGGATGCTTCGCGCTTCTGGAGAATAGTCGACAAGCATAAAATCAATATTTTTCATTCGGCACCCACGGCAATTCGGGCCTTGATGGGGGCCGGAGATCAGTTTGTTGACGGGGCTGACCTATCATCCCTTAAAGTGATTGGCACAGTTGGCGAACCTATCAACCCCGAAGCATGGAACTGGTATTTCACCAAAGTTGGGCGCGGTAAGTGTGTGCTGATTGACAGTTGGTGGCAAACGGAAACCGGCGGATCAATGATAACGGCATTTCCCGCTGCCACTCCAACCAAACCCGGCTCGGCAACCAAGGCGTTTTTTGGGGTGCAGCCGGTTATTCTCGATCCAAAATCCGGTGAGGAAATCACCAGCATGGAGGCCGAGGGAGTTTTGGCTATTCGTGATAGCTGGCCGGGGCAAATGCGCTCTGTTTATGGAGATCACAAGCGTTTCGTATCCACATATTTCGAAGAATATAAGGGCTATTATTTCACCGGCGACGGGGTGCGTCGCGATGCCGATGGTTATTACTGGATTACCGGACGGGTCGATGATGTGTTAAATGTTTCCGGGCATCGAATGGGCACGGCGGAAATTGAAAGCGCGTTGGTTTCCCATCCCAAAGTTTCAGAAGCGGCGGTGGTTGGGTTTCCCCACGACATCAAGGGGCAGGGAATATATTGTTATGTCACTTTGATGAGCGGAGAAGCTCCCTCAGATGATTTGGCAAAAGAATTAAGGGGGTGGGTTCGAAAAGAAATCGGGCCTATTTGCACCCCCGACCTGTTGCAGTTTGCTCCCGGTTTGCCCAAAACCCGATCGGGAAAAATCATGCGGCGGATTTTGCGCAAAGTCGCAGAAAACGATTATTCCAATCTTGGGGATACATCGACTTTGGCTGATCCCAGCGTGGTTGATGATTTGATTGCAAATCGCAAAAATAGATAGTGGTTTTTTTGCAAGGCATAAAAACTTGCAGATTGAAATAACATAAAGCCCGGCCAAAAATTGGTCGGGCTTTATTATTAGTGGTAACTGCAGGCAGTTCAATTCATTTTAGTTGTGCTGTAGAACAAACAGAATCGCAATGGCTGCAAGCAGGATTTACCCCCCATGAATGAAGCTTTGGAAAAATCTCAAAACCAGATCAGCAGGCCAAGGAAGTCCCCATGGCGCACCGATCAGGATCGGCTCAATGATGAGTGGATTAAAAATGCCTGCGAGTTGATAGAGGCAAACAACAGCGATGAATTGCGCAAAATATTTGCCGGGGTGCCAGAGGCGGATTTTGGAGATATTCTTGAGGCGATCAGTGCTGACCAGCGATTGTCTCTTATTCAATTGCTGGGGGAGGATTTTGATTATTCTTCTCTGACCGAAGTTGATGAGGCGGTTCGCCTTGAATTGATTGAGCAATTACCAAACACCGAGATTGCCCGGGGTGTCACAGAAATTGATTCTGATGATGCTGTTTTCATCCTTGAGGATATGGAGGAGATCGATAGAGACGCAATTCTTGCTCTGGTGCCTGAATTTGAACGCTTGTCTTTGCGCCGTTCGCTAGATTTTCCTGAAGAAACCGCCGGGCGACGGATGCAGATTGAATTCGTTGCCATACCCCCCCATTGGAATGTGGGGCAGACCATAGATTATATGCGCTTTAGCGATGATCTTCCGGATGAATTTCACCAGCTCTATGTAGTCGATGAGCAACAGGTTTTGCTGGGTACAGTACCGCTGGACAAAATATTGCGGGCGCAACGAGGCCATAAAATTTCCCATATAATGGTGGACGAGGTCATTGAGATTTCGGCCAGTGAAGATCAGGAAGATGCGGCGCGGGTATTTGAGCGTTTTGATCTGGTGGAAGTGGCGGTAGTGGACGAAGAAAACCGCATGGTGGGGATTTTGACCGTCGATGATATGCTCGATGTTATTCATCTGGAAGCAGAAGAAGACATTTTGCATCTGGCCGGGGTTGGAAGCGAAGAAATTTCCGGCAATGTTTTTGAAGCGGTGCGTTCTCGCATAACATGGTTGCTGATAAATCTTGTCACGGCCGTGCTGGCTTCATTTGTTATCGGTATGTTTGACGCCAGCCTGCAACAGATGGTGGCTTTAGCAGTCCTCATGCCCATAGTTGCTTCCATGGGGGGCAATGCGGGAATTCAGACCATGACGGTTACTGTGCGCGCCATTTCAACCAGAGAGCTTGATCAGTTTAATATCCGCCGATTGATTGTGCGAGAGACACTTGTCGGACTGGCTAACGGGGTGATATTTGCCCTGATAACGGGCCTGATTACGGCAATCTGGTTTGCAAATATCACCCTTGGTCTGGTGATTGGAATTGCAATGATTGTTAATATGCTGGCGGCCGGGGTATCGGGAATTTTAATTCCTTTGGGGCTGAACAAGTTCGGGGCTGATCCGGCAGTTGCTTCTAGCGCTTTTGTAACCACGGTTACCGATGTGGTGGGTTTTTTCGTATTCCTGAGCCTTGCCGCCATGTGGTTCGGGTTGGTTTAGCGCATTTGAAGAAGCGGGGTTTGGGGCTGCACAATAAGTTTTCCACTGTGACAAATTTGTATATTGCGCGAATGCTTTGCTTTGGTTAAAGAATAATTAATGCGAGGAGAAATCTCGCTGCTGTTTATTAAAGTGCCGCTGAATTGGCGGGTATATTTTGATAACGCCTTAGTCGGGGGACTAATATATGCAGGATCAGGTCAAGAATGTTTGTTGGCGCACAGCAAGTTGGACGTTTCTTTGTCTTGTAGGGCTTGGTTTTGTGGTTTCGGCTTTATCTGGCGGATAGGGAATTTAGTAAAACCTAATTGGTTTTTGAGCAGCGCCCTTTGGGCGCTTTTTTTATGGAGTTAAAGATGAAGCTTTTGCTTGGAAATAAAAATTATTCCAGTTGGTCATTGCGCCCATGGCTGGTCCTTAAACATTTTGACATTGAGTTTGAAGAAGAAATGCTTCTTCTTAATGGTGAAAACTGGAAGCAGAAAATTTTGGATCGCACACCGTTTGGATTTGTTCCGGTGTTGGAAGATGATGGGTTGGTTATTGGGGAAACTCTGGCAATCATTGAATATCTGGCCGAGAAATTTCCACAAAAAGCCATTTGGCCAAGCGATCAAAATGAGCGGGCGATGGCAAGGGTTGCAGCCTCAAAAATGCACGCGGGTTTTAGCGCTTTAAGAAACGCAGCGCCAATGAATTTAAGGGCCTCTTATCCGGGGCGGATTTCTCAACAGGAAATTTCCGGCGACATGGAAGTTCTTGAAAAGCTGTTATGCGCTCATCTTGATAATTCAACAGGAAATTTTTTGTTCGGTGATTTCTGCGCTGCCGATGCTATGTTTGCTCCGGTTGCCGTTAGAATTAAAACCTATGAAATTCCCGTATCTGAGCAATTGAGCGAATACTTCGCTGCCATTTTTGCCCTTGAGGCCTTTGGTGACTGGCACAGGGATGCAATGGCTGAAAGCTGGATTGTTGAAGAGGATGAAATTGACTTTGTTCAGGCGAACACTGACTAGTTGAGGGAATGGATCTTATGCATTTGATTAAATTATGTGTGGGCATTTCTTCGGTTCGCCAGTTGCAGCAGCACAGGGAAAACCGCCTTGTCAGGGTATCTGGACTGGAAGGTGAATTTCATGTGCATCGCACCAGAATGAGGCCGAAGCGCAGCGAGGAAGTTGTGGGTAAAGGTTCTTTATTCTGGGTGATCAAGGGCACAATTCGGTGCCGTCAGCCCATTGTTGCGCTGATTTCTGCAACAGATCAGAATGGAAAAACCTGTTGTGATATTGTGTTGCACCCAGAATTAATAAGAACCGTTCCGCTGCCAAAGCGAGCATTTCAGGGGTGGCGCTATCTTTTGCCCAAAGATGCACCGGCGGATCTCAATCCTGACAATGGATCGGGCAATGACCCGGCTCTGGCCACAGAACTGGCCGAATTGGGATTGATTTAAGATTGCTCGGTACTGATCTTTGAAACAGTCTGCTTGAGAATTGCATTTGGTGTTAAGCATCTTGGACAATCTATTGCGCTGTTCTCTTGTTTATGATTTGCTAAAAGTTCTATGTTTATTCGCGGGGGCAGGGGTCGCTGTTGGTTTTGAGCTTTCAAAACCAGACCTTTAGTTTTGTTGTTGAGTTTTTAATAATGGTTGGCTTTGTGCCGCTGTTATAAAAACTTACAAGCGGAGAGCAATATGAGGGAAAACGGGGCGCATGTAATAGTTTTGGGAAACGAAAAGGGTGGTTCTGGCAAGTCGACCACTGCGTTTCATCTGGCTATATATTTGTTGTATCAAGGTTTTAGAGTAGCTACGATTGACGTGGATAGTCGTCAGCAAACTTTAACCCAGTATATTCGAAATCGGGTTGATTGGGCTAAATCCCACGATCTGCAATTGCCCCTTAGCACACATTATCATCTACCGATTTCCAGAGGTGATTCTGTTTCGCAAAACCATCGCGAGGAATTTGAAGTTTTTGGCCATGCGGTTAGCGAAGTTGAAGATGATTTTGATTTTTTGGTGATTGATACTCCAGGGTTCGATACAAATCTTACCCGACTTGCCCATTCTCTTGCTGATACTCTGGTTACGCCATTAAATGACAGTCTGCTGGATTTGAATGTCTTGGCGCGGGTTGACCCCGAGAGCGGTGAGCCAAGGGAGCTGAGCCATTATGCACGCCTTGTGCAGCGTGCCCGCAAAGAAAGGCTGGCCATTGATGGCCAAACCATCGACTGGGTATTGGCACGCAACAGAATTTCTATGCTTTCATCACGAAATATGCGCTTGGTGCAAACTGGAATTGAGCAATTGGCAACTCGCCTTGGGGCGCGTGTAGCTAGTGGTATTGGTGAGCGGGTAATTTTTCGTTCGCTGTTTCCCATCGGGATGAGCGTATTTGACCCTTTGGATGATCCGGGCATTGGCAATATGGCTACGATGTCAAATATGAGTGCGCATAAGGAATATCGCGCTCTGGTTGATGCATTGCATCTGCCGGTGACTAATCGTGCTAAAAACCGCAAAGAGGCTCGGCAATTGTGGTCCAAATCCAGCGAAGAAGGGCCACTGGTATTTGAGCATATGATGCCTAAATCCAGCTGAGTTTTAGCCCACCGAGTTTAAAGTCCAATCAGGTTTTTTGATTAAGCCCTTAAAAATAGGTGCCCATAATCAAGTGTACGGCCCGTTTGCCGGATGGGGTAAAAACATCCAGTTCAATATGGGTTTTTGGAGCAATAATGCGCCGGGTTCGGGCAGAAATTGCCATCACCGCGCCCAAAAGATCAGAGACCTTTGCAGGCTGAGAGCGCTTAACGCTTGTTGCCGATGCGGTTTTATAAGCCTGCCAGAACCCACTTTGGGCCGCAATATTTTTTTTTGGCGCTGATGCGGCTCGGCTGTTGGCAGATTTAGAGACAAAATTTGACAATTCGCTTAGAGATGAAAACTTGCTCACCTGGATACTCCTGTTACTAATTACTCTTTTTTTCCCTGTTGGTGCTGCCTTAGCTTTGAACTGCAAGGCAGCTGATATTGTTTTGTTTGATTTCTTCACACATGTTGATTGCCTGCTGACGCTCGGCAAAGCCTGTGAATCTGGCCCTAAAGAAAGTTTGGCCGGTTTTATTGAACTGCTCCACATAGGAACGGTAATTGCCAAGCGCTGAAATTTTGCTGGTGGCATCGCTCAACATTTCCTGAGCTGCCTCAGAGCTTGGAGGTGCCCCGATCTGCACAACCCAGATTGGTGTTGTCGTGTGATCAGTTGCGCTTGTCTGTGGATCAGTAGGGCTGCCTGCACTGGCTGAAATACTTGCCGAGGTCATCAGGTCGATTGTTTGTCCAGAACTATTTCCGATAGCAATCGGGGGTAATAGTGTGGCAACGCCGCTGTTTTGCAACTGGCCGGTACGTCTGGAACCAAGGGTGAAATTTTCGCTGATCCATGCGCCGATAATGTCAATGGGTTGATCTCTTTGATTTTGAAGGGAACCATTGGCTGTAATGGTTGCAGCCTGCACGGCATTTCGCGGTATCAGCTCAGTGGGTGCAAGAGAGGCAACCGCAACCGTATTGTTATTGTTGCGAACAGCAGGGTTTGGAGCTGTTGTCAGCAACACTATTGGCTGATCGGTACGCTGATGAACTGATGATGGGGCTCTTGTGGGCAACCCATTATCATTGTTGGGAATGTTGTCGCGGCCGGGTGGGCGCGGGGCGGGTACTACTGGAACATTTTGCGCTACCGCATAATTATTGGCTGAACCTTGTGCGCCAACAGTGGGAATAGCGGCCTGACGCCAATAGGAACCACGTCTTGCGCGCCCCATATAGGTGGTGATTAGACTTCTTACTTTGGCGTTGCGTGCGGCGCCGGTGTTGAACCCCATGCCGACAACAACAATATGGCGATTGTTTTTTCTGGCTGCGGTCAACAGATTATAACCGGAGGCACGAATATAGCCGGTTTTAATGCCGTCAACGCCGTTTTGCCCCAACAAACGATTGTAGGAGCCATAATTGCGTCCGCCATATCTAAAGCTGCGCTTTTGAAAATAATCGTAATATTCAGGGAAATGCTGAAAAATTGCCATGCCCAGCCGGGCCTGATCACGGGCGGTTGTTACTTGGGAGGAATTTGGAAGGCCAGAGGCGTTGGCATAGGTTGTGCGCGACATGCCAAGGGCGCGGGCGGTGCGCGTCATGCGTTTGGCAAATTCGCTTTCGCTGCCGGATATATTTTCTGCTACAACTCTTGCAACATCATTAGCAGAAACAATAATCAGCGCTTTGATGGCGTCTTCAACCTTAATAGTGGCGCCCGCACGCACATTTAGCTTTGTGGGCACCGCTCTGGTGGCGTTTCTTGAAACATTGAGCCGGGTCGAAAGGGTCATTCGACCGGCCTTTAACTCTTGAAACAGAACATAAAGGGTCATGACTTTGGTTATGGAGGCCGGGTAACGCAAAGAATCTGCGGCATAAGAATAAAGGGTGTTGCCAGTTTTTGCATCAACGACAATACCCGCATAGGCGCGTGGTACGTCGGCGCGTGCACCGGTCTGCCCAAGGGTAAGCAGGGCAGCAACAACAAAAAAAGAGGTTAGTATCGTGCGCGCAAATAAAACGCGCAAGCCAAAACCGGCTTGCTGTGAAACAGCTTTATAGGACAAAGGCCCTTACTCCAACTCAACTAAAACGAACAGGTACGCATGTCCGCAACAAAAATATTCAAGAAAAACGCATTAAAAATTGCGCTAAATCCTGTTACTGAAAAGCAAGATAGAGGGCTGGCGTTACGAACTTGTAAAAATGCCAACTATTTTTTTGAGAAAGTATAAACTTTTTTTGTAAGGCGTAAAAAACGCTTTTGCCCCTTAACAAAGCCATCAAATTTCTTACATAATGGAATTGAACATGAGAAAAATGAATAGCCGAGCGATTTAATGACAGCTGAGAAGACTTTTCCTTCAAATTTATATAATGGTGAAATTGGTGCCGACAGTATTTTTGATAATGAAAAATACCACGGCGCTTTGCAGGTTTTTGCAAATCAGAGCAATTCTGATGACGGAGATGGTGACGGTGACCTGGGTATTGGTGTTGCAACAAAAGTTCGCACCAAAACCAAGCGACCCAGTCTCTATCGGGTCTTGTTGCTCAACGATGATTTTACACCCCAGGAATTTGTTGTAGTGGTGTTGATGGATATTTTTAACAAAACCAGTGAAGAAGCCCAACAAATCATGATGCATGTACATGTGAATGGTGTCGGGGAATGCGGAGTTTTTCCCTATGAGGTCGCTGAAACAAAAGTGATGCTGGTGATGGATGCGGCGCAAAAAAGCCAACATCCGTTGCAATGTGTAATGGAAAAAAAATAACAGGATTTATTTATGCCTTCTTTCTCCACCGGACTTGAAAAAACTCTGCATAATGCAATGAATTTTGCCCGTGAACGCAGTCACGAGTTTGCCACCCTTGAGCACCTTTTGCTGGCGCTTATGGATGATCGGGATGCCTTGATGGTTATGAGCGGATGTGAAGTGCATCTTATGGATTTGCGCCGCAATCTGATTAAATTCCTCGATGAAGAGCTGGAAAGCGTTAAGGGGCCTGACTTGAATGAAACCCGCTATACCGCAGCGTTTCAACGGGTGATTCAGCGGGCGGTTATTCATGTGCAATCCTCACAGCGCGATGAGGTGAGCGGAGCAAATGTGCTGGTGGCGATTTTTGCCGAGCGGGAAAGTCACGCGGCATATTTTCTTGAGCAGCAGGATATGACCCGATTGGACGCGGTTAATTTTATTTCCCACGGTATTGCAAAAACCAGCAGCTTTTCTGACCATGAAATTTCCGGCCTTGGGGATGAGCAAAGCGAAGAAGATGGCGCGCCGGGAGAGAAAAAATCTGCCCTCAGCGAATATTGCGTCAATCTGAATGAAAAAGCCAAAAACGGAAAAATTGATCCGTTAATTGGGCGGGAAGCGGAATTAAAACGCACCATTCAGGTTTTGTGCCGCCGGTCAAAAAACAATCCTTTATATGTGGGCGATGCGGGTGTCGGAAAAACGGCAATAGCTGAAGGTCTGGCCCGCAAAATTGTTGAAGGTGATGTGCCGGAAGTCCTTGAGGGTGTGGAAATTCATTCCCTTGATATGGGAACTCTTTTGGCGGGAACCCGTTATCGGGGAGACTTTGAAGAGCGCTTGAAAGCGGTGATGAAGGAGCTTGAACAACGGCCCAATATTGTGTTGTTTATTGACGAAATTCATACGGTTATCGGGGCTGGTTCAACTTCTGGTGGGGCGCTTGATGCTTCAAATCTGCTCAAACCCGCTCTGGCCTCTGGTGACATGAGGTGTATTGGATCAACTACTTATAAGGAATATCGCCAGTTTTTTGAAAAAGACCGGGCTTTAGTGCGCCGCTTTCAAAAGATTGATGTTGTTGAGCCAAGTGTGCCAGATGCAATTGCCATTATGAAGGGCTTGAAGCAGTATTTTGAAGAGTTCCACAAGGTCAAATATACCAATGATGCCATTCAGGCGGCAGTGGAACTCTCAGCCCGTTATATCAACGATCGCAAATTGCCCGATAAAGCAATTGATGTGGTTGATGAAACCGGAGCGGCGCAGATGCTGGTCGCTCCTGACAAGCGTAAAAAGGTAATCGGGGTTAGCGATATTGAAGAAACTATTGCCCTGATTGCTCGCATTCCCCCGCGTTCGGTTTCACGCACTGATGCGGAATTGCTGGCTAATCTTGAAAGCAACCTTAAGTTGGTGGTTTTTGGACAGGATGGGGCAATCGAGGCGCTTTCATCGGCGATCAAGCTGGCCCGGGCTGGTTTGCGCGAGCCGGAAAAGCCCATTGGCTCATATTTGTTTACCGGCCCGACCGGGGTTGGAAAAACAGAAATGGCGCAACAATTGGCCGATACGTTAGGGGTTGAAGTTTTGCGGTTTGATATGTCCGAATATATGGAGCGCCATACGGTTTCGCGATTGATTGGCGCCCCTCCGGGATATGTGGGTTTTGATCAGGGCGGATTGCTGACTGACGGGGTGGATCAAAATCCCCATTGCGTGGTTTTGCTGGATGAGGTGGAAAAAGCTCACCCGGATCTGTTCAATATTTTGTTGCAGGTGATGGATCACGGCAAGCTGACCGACAATAATGGAAAGTCGGTGGATTTTCGCAATGTGATTTTGATCATGACCTCAAATGTGGGGGCCAGCGAGATGGAAAAAGCTCCAATCGGGTTTGGTCGCACCCGCCAGCAGGGTGATGATGAAGAAGCCATAAACCGCATGTTTTCGCCGGAATTCCGCAATCGTCTCGATGCAATTATTTCGTTTAATCCATTACCGCGAAAAGTTGTGCATCGGATTGTGGAGAAATTTATTTTGCAGCTGGAAACCCAGTTGGCAGAGAGAAATATCTCAATTTCTCTGACCCAGGAAGCTGCCGACTGGCTGGCAGAGCGTGGTTATAGTGAAACCATGGGCGCGCGTCCTTTGGGGCGGGTTATTCAGGAGCATGTGAAAAAACCGCTGGCGGAAGATGTGCTGTTTGGGCAGTTGACCAAGGGTGGTACGGTAAAAGTTGCGGTTGTTGGAGTTGGTGACGAGGCAAGGTTAGAACTTGTGGCGGTTCCATTGTCTCCGGCTCGTCCCAAGGCAATTACCGGGCCAAAAACCGGCGCTAAGCCCAAGGCAAAAGTGCGCGCAAAACCTAAAAAACAATCGAACTGATTTTGTTTGCTGGCCAAAGCGTGGATTATATCCATGCTTTGGTTGCTTTGCGATAAGTTGTTTGAATTCAAAGCGGTAAGGCAATTAGCTGCGTTTTTGAATCACAATAATTTAGCGCGGATTTTTTCAGCAGTTTCGTTTAGTTCTTCCATCGGGGCCATTTGGCTGGCGTGCTGGCCAATCTCAATGCCATCAAAGGCTGGAATGATGTGGAAGTGCAGATGAAACACCGTTTGGCCGGCGGCGGTTTCATTAAACTGGGCTATTCTGATGCCGTCGGCATTCAAGGCCGCTTTTAGGGCAATTGCCAGCTTTTGCACCTCAGGTAAAATTTTTGCCAGTTGCTCAGGATCAGCGTCTAAAATATTACGCGATGGGCTTTTCGGGATGATGAGCGCATGGCCTTTTGACTGGGGGAAAGCATCCAGAATGGCCAGACAATCATCATTTTCAAATAGTTTTACCGATGGAATTTTTCCGCTCAAAATCTGGGCAAAAATATTGTCATCCTGATAAGTTTTGGTGTTTTTCTGGTTCATGTTTTTCCTTCTTGCTCTATTTGGGTAATTTTTTTGATTTGAATGGGGTGGATTTATCAAGAATCTGGTGATTTTGCCATATGATTTGCATTTCATGATCCAGATAGTCTTTTACCGCCAGATGCAGGTCGGGATTTTGCAGCCAGTGAATGGAACGGGTTGTGGTCGGCACGTAACCACGGGCCAATTTGTGCTCGCCCTGCGCGCCAGCTTCGACGGTTTTAATTCCGTTGGCAATTGCGTAATCCATGGCCTGATAATAGCAGAGCTCAAAATGTAAAAACGGAATGTTTTTTGTGCAGCCCCAATAGCGCCCGAACAAAGTGTCATGGCCGATAAAATTCAACGCTCCGGCTATGAAATTGTCACCCTTCGAGGCCAGCATTAATAAAAGATTTTGCGGCATGTTTTGGGAAAGGTACGAGAAGAAACTTCGGTTGAGATACGGCTGTCCCCATTTTCTTGCGCCGGTATCCTGATAAAATTCAAAAAAGCTGTCCCAATGGTGCTCTTTAATTTCTGAGCCTTTGAGCCATGAAATTTTTATGCCGTTTGCCAGCGATTTTTTTCTCTCGGAACGAATTAGCTTTCTTTTACGTGAGGTTAAAGTGCCAAGAAAATCTTCAAAACTGGCATAATTTTTATTTTTCCAGTGAAACTGAATATCATTGCGCACCAGCCAGCCATTGTTTTTTGCCAGCTTTTCTTCTTCCTCACCGACAAAAGTCGCATGGACCGAAGAAGCACCATGGTGAGCTGCCAATTGTTGAGCAGTTTCTAGCAAGGCGGATTTATAAATCTCATTACCGTCAGGCACCAGCAATTTGGGCGCGTTCACCGGGGTGAAGGGAATTGAGGATTGCAATTTTGGATAATAGGGAAGCCCGGCCCTTGTCAGGGCATCGGCCCATGCGTGGTCAAAAACATATTCGCCCATGGAATGGGATTTCAGGAACAGAGGCATAAGCCCCACCGGTTTTCTATCCAGTTCCAGCAAAATATGTTGGGGTAGCCATCCGGTTTCTTTGATGGCGCTGCTTGATTGCTCAAGGCTTAGAAAAAAAGCGTGGGAGAGAAACGGGTTTGATGTTTTGTTTTGATTTTGGCCGCTCAAATCATCCCAAACCGATGCCTTTATGGCACTGGTTGTGGAAAAAATTTGTGCTGTTAATTCAGGTTTTTGCACGATAGGGAGAATAGTTTTCAAAAACCAGCTGATCGGCATGGGGGCGGGTTTTTTGTTCAATTTCAAAGGATGAAACAGTCCATGTCATGGTTTTAAAGCCAAATTTTCTGAACAGTCGAACTGCTGGCAAATCAAGGTGTTTTTGATCACAGGATATGAAATCAAATTTCGTAACGGGATAATGCAACAAGTTATGAATGACAAAGCGCTCAAAGGCATTGGTTTGGCGAAACATAGGGCTTTTTGGGGGGAGTTTGGTGATGATTATTCCCAGCAATCCTTCATAGCCAGCCTGACGAAGATTTTGCAACATCTGAGGGTAAAATGATTTAAAAACCAGCGGTCCATCATAATTTTTGGCCGCGTCTACCGCAGCTTTTGCCAAAGACAGATTTGCGCTCGCATCACTTTTATTAGTGTCGGGAATTTTTTGGTTTTTGAGTTCGACCACCAGTGGCACGGCTCCTGCTACCTGTTCAAGCATTTTAGAGAATGTTTGCAGACAGTCCTTTTTTTTGCTGGCGGTGAGGCGAATTCGTGCCAATTGTCCAGCGCTTAGTTGTGAAACTGCTCCAGATTGTTTGGTTAGCCGATCCAATTTGTCATCATGGAAAACCATTGCTTGTTCATCGCCGCTCAATTGTAGATCACATTCAATGGCATAGCCTGCTTTGATGGCTTGGGCAAAGGCGCTGGCAGAATTCTCGATTACCCCTTTTGAGCGGTCATGCAGGCCTCGGTGGGCAATTGGGTGTTCAAAGGTTTTTTCTAGAATTGTCACGGTTTATTTTTCCGAAGAGAGGTCAATTTGCACAATTGCTTCAATTTCAACAGCGGCACCAAGGGGCAGGGCTGCAACGCCAAAAGCGGCGCGGGCATGTTTGCCCTTGTCCCCCAGAACTTTTACCATCAAATCCGAAGCGCCATTGGCCACGAGATGGTGGGAATGAAAATCAGGAGTGCTGGCGACAAATATTGATAATTTTATTACCTGTTGAATATCTTGTAACTCAATATTGGCGCTGTTGGTAATCTGGGACAGGATGGAAAGAGCGCAGTTTTTTGCAGCTAATTGGGCATTTTTCATATCAATATTTTCACCCAGGCGGCCTTTAATTATGCCGTTTTGATCGCTGGAAAGCTGACCGGAAATGTAGAGCAAATTGCCAGAGCGCATCACCGGAACATAGGAGGCAAGGGGGGCGGCAAGTGTGGGCAAAGAAAGTCCTAGCTCTTCAAGTCGTTGTTGCGGGGTGCTCATATGAAGTGTTCTCCGGTGGGTTGTAGTTTAACTAGCGCTTTGTTTCTTTTTGCCGGTAAATTTTGCCCCTGACAACTGCTTTTGAACCAAATTTTTCGCGCACCTTGTCCATGGCTCTTTCAACGGCGGCATTGCGGGCGATTTTTGGTTCCAAAAGATCCGTCGGGTCTTCGGCTGCGGATTTTTCAAGGCCGCTTATTCCAATGCCAATCAGACGAAACTTGATACCGTGAACTTCTTTTTCCAACAGAGAATAGGCTGTTTCATAAATCACATGGGCCAATTGAGTTGGCAGGGATAAATGGCGGGCGCGGGTTATGGATTTGAAGGTGGAGGATTTTAATTTCAACGTAACGGTGTGACCCACAAGATTTTGTTTTTTCATGCGCTCGGAGGTTTTTTCGCAAAGGGACAACAAATGAGAGGATAGGGGGTCAATCAGGGAAATATCCTTGCCAAAAGTGGTTTCATTGGAAACGGATTTTACTTTTTGGCTCGTTGTAACGCGTCGCTGATCATCGCCTCGACTAAGTCGAGAAAGACGCGCGCCCATATCTCCATAACGGCGAATAAGATCGTTTTGATCATGATTTTGTAATTGGCCAATATTTACAAACCCATCGTCTTTTAGGGTTTTTGTAAATATTTTGCCGACCCCATAAATGATTGAAATTGGTTTTTGGGCTAAAAACTCCATTGTTTCGGATTTTCCGATCAGCGCCATGCCGCGTGGTTTATCCAGATCGGAGGCGATTTTGGCCAAAAATTTATTGTGGGACAGGCCAATGGAAACGGAAACACCAATTTCATCTTCTATTTTTTTGGCAAATCTGGCCAAGGTCTTAGCAGGGGACGCCTTGTGCATTTTTGTTGTCCCGGATAGGTCCAGAAATGCCTCATCAATAGAAAGCGGCTCAACCTCAGGAGTAAGCGTATTCATTAATTCGCGAATTTGTTTGGAAACGGAGGAATATTTTTTCAGGTCCGGACGAATTATTATCGCTTCGGGGCATTTTTTTCTGGCAGTGAACATGGGCATGGCAGAGTGAATGCCGCTCATGCGGGCAATATAGCAGCAGGTGGCAACGACCCCGCGCTGTCCGCCTCCGATGATAACCGGCTTGTCGATGAGGGATGGATTATCGCGTTTTTCCACCGAGGCGAAAAACGCATCACAATCTACATGGGCCATGGAAAGGGCGTGTAGTTCAACATGGTATATTGTGCGGGTGGATGCGCAATCGGGGCAGCGGGACTTTGTTGCAACATCATCAAATTCGGTGAAACAATCGCGGCAAAGGTGAAAAACCACGTTCATGATGTAATATTTCCAACAGCCTTAAATATGAAAATTTTTATATTCCGGCCCCCTGATTTTGCACAAAGCTCATAAATCTTGCGGGTTTTATTCCAGAGTTTGCACACATGGCCAGCAATGCAGGCTCGTTGTTTGCAAAATAGGACAATATGGCCAGCTCCAATTCGGGACTTGTTAAAGCCTGGCGCAAACTATTTGGATTATAGCCGGAAACGTCCATAAAACGCAGCAATTCTTCAGGGTCATTGAGCAAAAAACCAAGCCCTGCTTCACTCAATATTTTACCCTGATGTATCTGGTGTGCATTATCTGGCGATGAAAAAGGTTTTTCTTGCATTTTGGACTGCGTTTAACCGTAGATGAATTGTAAGGATTTGGTGCTAAAGCACATAATATTAGAATGATACGAGTTTTGTCGAGTTGGCAATAAAGCTGGGAATAATTTTATGAATAAAACTGTGATGATTGTGGAAGACAATGAGCTTAATATGAAGCTTTTCAATGATTTATTGGAATCTCAGGGCTATTTAACAATCCAGACCGCCAATGGTATGGAAGCGCTTGATCTAGCCCGCGCCCATCATCCGGATCTGATTCTGATGGATATACAATTGCCCGAAGTCTCTGGTCTTGAAGTTACAAAGTGGCTCAAGGAAGATGATGAATTGCGCGACATTCCCGTTGTTGCCGTCACAGCTTTTGCCATGAAAGGTGACGAGGAGAGAATTCTGGCCGGGGGATGTGAGGGGTATATTTCCAAGCCGATTTCGGTGCCTCACTTTTTGGAAACTATTGCCAACTATATTGGTAAAGCAGACTGATTTTTTAATTTTTATTTAACCAGCTGAAATAATTTTTTAGGTTGCGGAGAGATTGATGACGGCGCGTATATTGGTTGTTGATGACATTCCAACAAACGTAAAACTGCTGGATGCCCGGTTGACGTCTGAATATTTTGACGTTCTTACCGCCAATTCTGGCGCCGAAGCGTTGGAAATTTGCGCCAGCACCAATGTGGATATCATACTTTTAGACGTTATGATGCCGGGCATGGATGGCTTTGAAGTTTGCAAAAGACTTAAATCAAATCCGGCAACACAGCATATTCCCATTATCATGGTGACGGCTCTTGATCAGCCCTCAGACCGGATTAAGGGGCTGGAAGCGGGTGCTGATGATTTTTTGACCAAGCCACCCGACGATATGCAATTACTGGCGCGAGTTAGAAGTCTGGTTCGGTTGAAAATGCTGACCGATGAGTTGCGTTCCAGGGCACAAACCGGTCGGGAAATTGCCGATGAACAGTCAGTGCTGGCGCTTGCCAATATAAATGCTGATGACGGTAAGGTGCTGATTGTGGATGATAATGAAAGGGGCGCTCAACGCCTGCTTTCTTATCTTGCGCCCAAGCATCAGGTGGATATAATTACCGACCCTGCCTCAGTGGCAATGAATATTGAGGGTAAGGATTATGAAGTTGTTCTAGTCTCGATGAGCATGCATGGCTTTGATCCTTTAAGGGTATGTTCGCAATTTCGCACATTGGAGCAAACCCGCAATCTGCCAATTATTCTGATTGCTGATGAGGGTGATAGGCCAAAAGTGGTTCGCGGCCTTGAGCTTGGAGTGAACGATTTTATTGTTCGTCCAATCGAAAAATATGAGCTGGCGGCTAGAGTCAGCACGCAGATAAAACGTCACAGATATGCGATTGCCTTGCGTGAAAGTGTCAATAATACCATGGCAATGGCGGTAATTGACGAGCTTACCGGGCTTTATAACAGGCGGTATTTTGAGCGTCATGTGTCTTTGATGTTAGAAAAATCAATGGACCAGGGGCGGGATCTGGCGCTGGTCATGCTGGATATTGATTGCTTCAAACCTGTCAATGACACTCATGGGCATTCGGTTGGCGATCTGGTGCTGAAGGAATTTGCCCAGCGTTTGAAAAGCAGCCTGCGCGGAATTGATCTGGCGTGCCGATATGGGGGGGAGGAATTTGTGGTTTTGATGCCCGATACTTCCCAGTCCAAAGCACAAACTATTGCGGATAGAGTTCGGCGCTGCATTGGTGATACGAGATTTAAAGTCTCGGAAAATCTGTCTCTGGATATTACCGTCAGCATTGGTGTTGCCTTGGGCAATCAGCAGGGAGATAGTCCTGATGCGCTGTTAAAACGGGCTGATATGGCGCTTTATCGTGCCAAGAATCTGGGACGTAATCGTGTGGAATTTGATGCCGCCTAGCGAAATCTCTCCAATAGTAATCTGATGGCGTCCTTATATTGCTGTGTCGAATCGCCGTGATGAGCGATGGCCAGCGCCGCTTTATCAAAGCAGGCTGACAGTAATTCGGTGAGAGGTTCGAGCAATTGGGGTGAAAATTGTTTGTCCTCAATCGCCAATATCAATCCCTGATGCAATTTTTCACCTGCCGTTTGGCTGTTAATCAACTCCATCTCATCATGTCCCAAAATTGATGGGCCATCGATAAGTAGCAGGCGAGTGCGCCCCGGCACTGCCATGGCATCAAAATAGGCGTCACATCCGGCCATTAAACTGTCAAAGCGGGTTAGGGAGTTGAGCGCCTTAAGGTCAATCTGCGCCGCAACCTGTTGGGCCTCGTGGGTTACTACGCTTCTAAACAGGTCCTGCTTATCTTTGAAATGATGATAAAGCGCGCCTCGGGTCACTTTTGCTGCCGCGACAATTTTTGGGGTGCCCGTTTGTGCATATCCATTGGCAACAAATAGCTGGCGGGCCGCCTTTAACAGAGCGGCGCGGGTGTCATTACTGCGCTGGGCATTGTTGCGGCGATTGTTTGATTTTTCTTGCATACATACAGCCTGTATGTTAATTAAAATTTGCATACACTGTGTATGTTAATATGCAGGTATGAAGATTTTAACAAGGAGAATTTTTAACATGAAAAGCACCTCATACTATCCGGTGATTTTAACAAAAGATGTTCAGGCAACGTGCCGGTTTTACGTTGAATATTTCCGTTTTGCCGCTAAGTTTGAAAGTGACTGGTATGTGCATTTACAATCAAATGAAGATGAACGGGTGAATTTGGCGATACTTGATTGCCACCATGATACGGTTCCTGAAATGGCCAAAAGCCCTGTTAGTGGCCTTATTCTGAATTTTGAAGTTGAGGACGTTGATAAGGAATATCAACGGGTAAAGGCTAATAATCTACCAATGATTCTTGATATACAGGACGAAGATTTTGGGCAGCGTCACTTTATTATTGCCGATCCAAACGGCGTACTGATAGATATAATCAAACCGATTCCACCAAGCGCAGAGTTTTTAAAACAATATAGCCCCGAGGCAGTTCCGGTTTAAGATATGGCTCAAATACTTTTATCCCGATAAAGGAAAAACATACATGGCATGGATATATTTAATGATTGCCGCCGTTTTTGAAATGGGCTGGGCAATTGGCTTGAAATATACGGATGGGTTTTCTCGGGTCTGGCCTTCAGTCTTTACCATTGCAGGGATGATTATAAGTTTTCAATTTTTGGCAATGGCCATGAAAACAATTCCCGTGGGCACAGCCTATGCGGTATGGACCGGCACTGGAGCGGTCGGGGTGAGCATTTTGGGCATGATGCTTTTTGATGACCCAAGAGATCTGGCACGAATTGCCAGCATTGCCTTGATAGTTTTTGGTGTAATCGGGTTAAAGGTTTTTTCAGCGCAATAGACATGGTCATGCCA
>CAZMVQ010000009.1:10276-21672 GCA_964569865.1 uncultured Devosia sp. | reverse complement strand
GATTGTATATTAACAATATTTGTTATGGTTACTGATTCACTAACCTTAGCGAAATGGGGCGGCTTTAGGGCGGTTTTACTTGCTTTGAGAAGTAACGCGAGTAATTTGCACAAATGCCTTCCTTGATGAAATTCGTTTCAAATGGGAACGGTATGATCCTACGAATTGTTGCTCAGGTCCGCCGCAATTCCTGAGCCCGTAGGAATAGCTGGCCCGAAACGGTTGGAGTGGCCTCTTCGATAAGCCGTTTTGGGTCAGCCCCTATTTCTAATTCAATAATATTTATGAACTCGGCGGAAGGCTTGTTTCACTCGCGCCAAGGCATTTTAATGATTGTTGCGCTGCCGAAGCACAAAACCGGTTCCCACTTTTGCTGGCAACGCTCCGATACAAAAGCCCGCTTTTCATTTTTGAAAAGCGGGCTTTTTTTAATGATAATCTGGTCAATAAAACGCTTGTTGTCCAAGGCCTAAATCAAAAAATCTATTTGATTTTTGTTTCCTTGAAATCAACATGCTTACGAATTTTGGGATCATATTTACGCTGCACCATTTTTTCGGTCATGGTACGTGCGTTTTTTTTGGTCACATAATAAAAACCGGTGTCAGCTGTTGAAACCATCTTCACCTTGATGGTGTTTGCCTTGGCCATATTCAATAATCCTGAAAACTTGCAATTTTGAAAAACTGCGTCTTGTAAAAATTGCCGGCAGCAATGCACGGCTTAAACTTGTGGGTGAAAATAGATATCTGGCTTCAAATGTCAAGCAATGGAATTGTCGACGGATATGATTACCTGATTATACTGCCCAGCATAGGGTTTTGGCCTTAGATATTGTCATCATCACCGCCAAAACCATGCATGCGATTTGCCCATTGCAGATTTATCACCACGCCCTTTATCGGGGGCAGCAACAAGAGCGGCAATATTATTGCCAGAGGAACCAGAGTGTAAATGTAGACCATGGCAGGGATGCGCCACGCCATCTCCAGATGCAATAAAGTTGCCATCAACAAATGGCCAACCAGCACAATGGTAATATAGGGTGGAGCATCATCGGCCCGATGCAGACTAAGATCTTCGTCACATACCGGGCAGGCATCACTGACCTTTAGATAGGCACTAAATATCTTGCCTTGCCCGCAATTGGGGCATTTGCCCATCCAACCGCGCCTAAAGGCTTTTGTCCATGGGCGCTCGCTTATAGTATCTGGTTGGCGCATGCCGGATTGCTCTGGCCCGGTTTTGATTATAACGCTCATCGTCTTTTCCCTCTTTGGCGATTTTTCTTGTGTTTTCCCGTTGTCTTGTTTTGCCCCTTGAATGATCTGGTGTTTTTTCCACCTCCGGCAGGGGTGACCATCTCACCATCCGAGAGCATTTCAAAGCGTAAGGCACCAGCCATGGGGGCAGCTTCAACGAGTTTTACCTCAACTTCGTCTCCGAGGCGAAACCGCTCTCCACTCTTTTGACCTATCATGGCCTGCTGGTCTTCCACATAGGTAAAATAGTCGCGCCCAAGGGTGGAGGCGGGAATAAAACCATCAGCCCCGGTTTCATCCAACCTTACAAACAGTCCGGAGCGGACAAGTCCGGAAATTCTGCCGTTAAACCGGGCCGATATTTTTGAGCTTAAAAACTGGGCAATCAGACGATCGGTGGTCTGGCGCTCGGCAGCCATGGCCCGACGTTCGGTCATGGAAATATGTTCGGATACGGTTTTTAGTTTTTCGATTTCGGAGTTGCTTAATCCATCCTTGCCAAGTTTGCAGGCGGTGATAAGCGCCCGATGAACTATCAGGTCGGCATAGCGGCGAATGGGGGAGGTGAAGTGGGCATAATGGTCAAGATTAAGTCCAAAATGACCATAATTTTGAGTGTTATATTCAGCCTGAGCCTGAGAACGTAAAACCATTTCAGAAACCTGATGGGAATGCTCGGATGATTTTTGCTGGCGCAATATGCGGTTGAAATGTTGCGGCCTTATGGAGGCAGAAGTGGAAAAACTTATGCTCAGGGATTTCAAAAAATCTTTCAGCACAGCAAGCTTTTCAATGCCCGGACTGTCGTGAACCCGAAAAATCAACGGAGTTTTTTTCTTTTCCAGCGTCTGGGCAGCGCAGACATTGGCCCCAACCATCATTTCTTCAATAAGGCGGTTTGCCTCCATGCGTTTGGGAACAAATACCCGATCAACCAGACCTTCCTCATTCAAAACGATTTTTCTCTCGGGAAGATCCAGATCAAGGGGTGCGCGATGTTCGCGAGCCTTGGCCATGGCCTTATAGGCCTGCCACAGGGGGGCGAGGGCGGGTTTGACATATGGGGCTGCTGTTTCGTTCGGTGTGCCATCAAAGGCAGCTTGAGCCTCAGTATAGCTCAATTTCAGGGCGACCCTAATTGTAACCCGATGAAAGGAGTGATTTTTTTTGACGCCATTAGCATCGATGATCATTTTAACGGCAATTGCCGGACGTATCTCACCTTCTCGCAATGAGCAAAGATCGTTCGATATGCGCTCGGGCAACATTGGCACCACCCGGTCGGGGAAATATACGGAATTACCGCGCAGATAGGCCTCTTTATCCAGAGCAGAACCGGGGGTTACATAAGATGCAACATCGGCAATGGCCACGTAGACCAAAAACCCACCCGGATTGCTTTTGTCCGGGTCAGTTTGGGCAAAAACCGCATCATCATGGTCTTTGGCGCTGGCTGGATCAATGGTGATAAAGGGGATATGCAACCAGTCTTCCCGCTTTATTTTGTCATTTGGCGCGATTTCTTTTGCAGATTTTATTACTTTTGGATCAAAGCGATATGGAATTTCTAAATTGTGTAAAGCAATTAAAGAAACCGCGCCCTCAGATATGGGATTGCCGATTATTTTGCCAACCTTGGCCATTGGCACCATGGCGCGGCCTTTGATCATGGTTTCAACTTCCACCAGATCGCCGTCTTTGGCACCGTTGAGGTGTTCTTGAGGCACCATCATTTCTTTTTGCTTGCGATCAATTGGTATCAAGCGAGCGCCATTTGGGGTTAAGCGAACAATGCCAATCTGCGCCCGGCTTGGTCGGGGAAGAATTTTCATTGTTCGGGCGCTGTATTTTTGACCTTTGTCTTTTGAAATGCGCGCAAGTATGCGCTCGCCCGGACCGGGAACGGCCTTGTCGCTGCGCTTTACTTCGATAAGGATTTTTGGCGCTTTTTTGGCATCGCCGGGCCAATTGGCCGGAATTGCAATCAATTCATCCGGGTCAGCATCCGGCAATATATCCAGCACGGTGACACGGGGCAGTTGATCATTCATTGGTGAGGCGGAATTTTTGCTCATTCCTTAAAAATCAGGCCTTTTTTTTGGCTGCCGGCTTTTTGGCCGCTGGCTTTTTTTTCACTGCGGTTTTTTTCTTCACAGTTTTCTTTTTGGCTACAGTTTTCTTTTTGACGACTTTTTTCTTTGTGCCTTTGGCAGCTTTTGCTGCAATCATTTCTAAAGCCTGTTCAAGCGAAACATCTTCGGGTTTAAGGTCTTTTGGCAGGGTGGCATTGATTTTACCATGGTTGACATAGGGACCATAACGCCCATCCCTGACGCTGATTGCGCCACCATCGGGATGATCACCAAGGGCTTTTAGAACAGTTGCTGCACCTCGGCGACCACCTGAAGCGGCCTTGGCCGCCAACAGATCAACAGCCCGGTTCAGACCGATGGTAAACAGCTCTTCCACATCGGGCATATTGGCATATTTGCCTTCATGCAAAACAAATGGCCCATAGCGGCCAAGACCGGCGGTGATTATTCCACCCTCCGGGTGCGGGCCAACTTCGCGAGGCAGGGAAAGCAATTTTATGCCTTTTTCAAGATCAATGCTCTCAGGTTCCCAGCCCTTTGGAAGTCCGGTGCGCTTGGCTTCTTTGCCTTCGCCCATCTGCACATAGGGACCAAACCGACCAGATTTTAACACCACATCAAGTTGGGTTTCGGGGTGAGTGCCAAGAATATTGTCTTCGTTAGAATTTTCGCCTGCCTTGCCGGTGGCCGCTTCTGATAATTGATGGGTATGGCGGCATTCCGGATAATTTTCACAGCCGATAAAGGCACCGAACTTGCCAAGTTTAAGGGAAAGCCGACCCTTTTTGCAGGTGGGACAGAGGCGCGGGTCTGATCCATCTTCTTTGGCCGGAAAAATATGATCGCCCAGCAATTCGTTCAATGTATCAAGAACCTGAGAAACCCTTAGATCTTTGGTTTCTTCGATCTGGGCTGAAAATTCGTCCCAGAATTTGCGCAATACATCCTTATAGGCGATTTCTCCGGCTGAAATCTGATCGAGTTCGCGCTCTAATCCGGCGGTAAAGTCAAACTCCACATATTTGGTGAAAAAACTGGATAAAAATGCGGTCACCAACCGGCCACGATCTTCGGGATAAAGGGTGCGTTTTTCCAACCGCATATAGTCCCGATCCTGCAATACTGACAAGGTTGATGCATAGGTTGAGGGGCGACCAATACCCAGTTCTTCCATTTTTTTGATCAGGGACGCTTCATTAAAACGAGGAGGGGGCTGGGTGAAATGCTGCTGGGTTTCGCAGGATTTTAGCTCAGGCAGATCACCGGTTTCAATGGGGGGAAGTTCCTTATCATCCTTGTCGGATTTTTTATCGTTTTTTTGTGCACCAATTTGCGCGCCATAAAGGGCCAGAAATCCGGGAAAGGTGATCACTGAACCAACAGCACGCAACATAATGGAGGGATTGGCGCTTTGCACGCTGATGTCGGCGGTGGTGCGGGCGATTTCGGCCGATTTCATTTGCGAGGCCAAGGTGCGCCGCCAGATCAGATCATATAATTTATGCTGTTCAGGGTCGATATTGCGCAAAGTATCCGGATGGCGAAACAGATCGGTAGGGCGGATGGCTTCGTGGGCCTCTTGAGCATTTTTGGCTTTGGTCTGATAATATCTTGGTTTTGGCGGCAAATATTCCTCGCCAAACTGCTTGGTGATGGAGCGGCGAGTTTCAGCAATTGCTTCGGGGGCGATTTGCACCGCATCGGTACGCATATAGGTGATGACGCCAACGGTTTCACCGCCCACATTTACGCCCTCATACAGGCGCTGAGCAACCCGCATGGTGCGGGCAGGGGCCATTCCTAAACGGCTTGAGGCATCCTGTTGCAAGGTCGAGGTGGTGAACGGAGCATATGGGTTGCGCTTGGTTGGTTTTTTTTCAACGCTGGCAACAATCGGGCTTCCGCCAACAATTCCCTGTTTGATCTTGTCGGCTTCATCGGAGGTTTTTATATCCAGCTTGTCGGCTTTCTTGCCATCAATTGAATAAATTCTGGCATCAAACTGTTTTGAGCCCAGCTCAAAGCTGGTGTTGATATTCCAATATTCTTCTGGTTTGAATTTTTCGATCTCCATTTCCCGATCACAAACAACTCGAAGGGCAACCGATTGCACCCTTCCGGCAGAGCGGGAGCCGGGAAGTTTGCGCCACAAGACCGGTGAGAGATTAAACCCCACCAGATAATCAAGGGCGCGTCGGGCCAGATAGGCATCGACCAGAGATTGGTCAATATCGCGCGGATTGCCCATGGCGGCTAAAATTGCCGATTTGGTAATGGCGTTAAAAACCACGCGCTTGACCGGTCTGTCTTTTAGGGCCTTTTTCTCGCGCAAAATTTCAAGCACGTGCCATGATATGGCTTCACCCTCGCGATCAGGATCGGTTGCCAGAATGACTTCATCAGAATTTTTTGTGGCGCGAACAATGTCGGCGATGCGTTTTTTTGCAGCCGTGTCCACATGCCATTTCATGGCAAAATCTTCGTCAGGTAAAACGGAGCCGTCTTTTGCTGGTAGGTCACGCACATGGCCAACGCTGGCCAGAACTTCATAATCATTGCCCAGATATTTGTTGATTGTCTTGGCTTTGGCAGGACTTTCAACGATAACAAGCTTCATTATAACTCAACTCCAGAATATTTTTAATTTTGCGCTGTTAAGTGCAATTGAAAAGAAAAACCCACAATACAATGTTGGGCTAGCGGCTAAAATCCCTGACAGGACTCACCCCGGTGCCAATGGTTGGCCAACATGGTGAATGCTTATCGCGGTGTCAATCGCATCAGGCCTATTTTGCTAAATCTTTGTTTATATCAAGGCGAGGTGCTTTATGCTCATGACCTGTAGAACCGCCCTAGATCAGCGCAACGAGTTGACCGGATGAGCGCTCGATTCGCCCCGCCAAATCAAGCTCGAGCAGAATTGTTTGCACAATGGGGGCGCCAAGCGAAGTGGCATCAATCAAATCATCGATGGCGACCGGTGTTATACTAAGGGCGTTCAATACCGTTTGATGATCGCTAGCAGATGCTTCACTTTGTGATTGTGAGCCTAATCCTGATAGATCTTTTGGACGCAAATCAGTCTCAATATTTTCTTCAGACATAAACAGGTTCGGGGCATTTTCGCCCAATTCGAATTCCTCTAGAATATCACTGGCACCGGTGACAAGTTTTGCCCCATCCTTGATAAGCTTGTTGGTTCCTGCCGCACGAGGGTCCATGGGCGAGCCGGGGATGGCAAAGATATCGCGATTTTGCTCCAGTCCATAACGGGCGGTAATAAGAGAACCTGAACGAAGGGCGGCTTCAATAACCAGAACACCGCGCGACATGCCGGAGACCAGCCGGTTGCGACGGGGAAAATCCTTGGCCCGCGGCATGGAGCCAAAGGCCATTTCTGAAATATGAGCGCCGCCATGTTCAATAATTTCTTCAGCCAGAGCAGCATTTTCTTTTGGATATACCTGATCGATGCCGCCGGCAAATACCGCAATGGTTCCCGTATTCATGGCCCCGTTATGAGCAGCAAAGTCAATGCCCCGGGCAAGGCCCGAAGCTACCAGATAATTCTGTTCACCAAGCTCTGCGGCAATTGTTAGGGCTAGTTTGCGACCGGCAGCGGAAGCGTTGCGGGCACCGATTATTGCTATGGTTTTATTATCGTTGCGGGATAATTGTCCGCGCATTGCTATCAGGGGAGGAGGAGAGTGGATGTGCTTTAAAAGAAACGGGTAGTCAGCATCTGAGATTGAAACAAGGCGGGCACCGATAGAATCAAGCTGTTCGATTTCATCTTGAGCCTGTTCGATTGAATAGATTTTTGGGACAGATTTAGCGCCGCCGCGCAGGGTGAGTTCTGGCAAAATGTCAAGCGCAGCATCAGCGCTGCCAAAACGATTTATCAACTGGCGAAAGGTGGTGGGGCCAACGTTGGATGATCGGATCAGGCGTAACCAACTGATCAGTTTGGATTTGTTCATTGGGGGGGAGGCCGGGGTAGAATTAAACATTGAAAATTAAACTTCCCCAAAAGAAACCACACGATAAAAACCGGACTGAATAAAGGTGGTCTATTTTTTAGAGCCGCCGATTTTTGGCTCACTGCCATCCAGCAAGCGCCGGATATTTTCATGGTGCCGGTAAAACAGCAATATGGCAAGCGCCAGAGCGGTCAGAGCCAAAGTAGGGCCGACAAAAAGCCATGCCAAAACAGGCGCAAATGCTGCGCCAACCAGTGCAGCAAGGGAAGATTGGCGTTTGATGAAAGCGGTTAGCAGCCAGATGGCACAAAAACCAAGGCCGACCGGCCATGCAAGGGCTAATAATGCACCAATCATCGCCGCTACCCCTTTACCGCCCTTAAAACCCAGCCAAAGGGGGAAGATATGGCCGATAAAAGCGAAAAACCCGGCGATCATGGCTGCAATGTCGCCCCAGAAATATCGGGCCAGTAAAACGGCAATTGCAGCTTTTGCTGCATCCATTATCAAGGTTGAAGCGGCCAGACCTTTTTTGCCGGTTCTTAAAACATTGGTCGCACCGATATTGCCTGAGCCGAATTTACGAATATCATCCATTCCCGCCATGCGGGTCAGCAATAATCCAAAGGGGATCGAACCTAAAAAATATCCAAGTGTAGCGGCAAAAAGAAGGGAAAAATTTTCCATTTAAGCGATCTCCCGGTGTTCAAAAACTTTGCTTCCCGCCACATAGGTTGCCATGATTTTTCCGCTGAAACGTGCGCCTTCAAAGGCGGTGTTTTTAGAGCGCGAGATGATATTTTCTTCAGTGTTTACCCATGGATAGTCGATATCGGCAATAAAGAAGTCAGCACTTGAGCCGGGTGTCAGGGTTCCTCCAGCAATGCCAAGAATTTGGGCCGGGCGGTATGTCATGGCTTTAAGGATAGTCTTTAGTTCAACATCGCCGGAATGCACCAATCGCATGGCGGCGCCGAACAGGGTTTCAAGGCCGATTGCCCCATAAGCTGCTTCGGCGAAGGGGCGGCGTTTTACTTCCACATCCTGAGGGTCATGGCCAGAATGAATGGTATCGATCGCCCCGGAATTCAAACCGGCGATCAGAGCCATTCGATCATCCTCTGAGCGCAGGGGAGGGTCGAGCTTGAAGAAGGTACGGTACTGGCCCACATCAAGCTCGTTAAGGGTCAGATTGTTAATGCTTACACCGGCCGAAATACTGGAATTATCATGCTTATGGTCCGCCAGAATTTTAACCGATCCGGCTGAAGATATCTGGGCAGCGTGGTAATTCACTGCCGTGGCTTTGGCCAATATCAGATCACGGCTTAAGGGGATGGTTTCAGCTTCAGAACTGATGGAGCCAAGGCCAAGAGTGGTGGCAAACAGGCCCTTGTTCATAACGCCCTTGCCTTTGAGACCATCGTCGCAAAGATGGTGCATGATGGGCATTTCGAAATTTTTGGCATAGGTAAAAGCTGTGCGCAAAAGGGCAGACGACTGAATGGATTTTCTCCCCTCGGTAAAGCAAACAGCTCCCGCTTCTTTTAACAGACCAAATTCGGTTATCTCGTCTCCTAACAGGCCTTTGGAAATGGCGGCGGCGGGCAATATATTGACGCAGGCGCTTGATTTGGCCCGGCTGAGAATAAAGTCCACCACCGCGCCATCATCAATGGCGGGAAGCGTATCGGGCATGCACACAAATGAGGTAACGCCTCCGGCAGCGGCGGCTTTTGCGGCGCTGTTTAAGGTCTCGCGATATTCATGGCCCGGCTCGCCGGTAAACACTCTTAGGTCCACAAGACCGGGGGCCAAAAGCATGCCTTTCGCGTCGATAATTTGCGCTCCCTCGGGTGCTCCCGTATCAGTTCCCTTGGTGCGTGAGCTGATTTTGCCGTTTTCAATCAACAGGTTGCCAAGTTCGTCAAAATCAGATGCCGGGTCAACGATACGAGCGTTTTTTATCAATAGCGGAGCGTTCATTGTTCTTTGCCCCTGTTGCCTGATGTATCTTTATTGAGCAGGGCATCGAGCACCGCCATGCGCACGGCCACCCCCATTTCCACCTGATCGGTAATCACCGACATGGGACTATCGGCAACTGCCGGATCAATCTCCACCCCCCGGTTCATGGGGCCGGGATGCATTATTATGGCGTCAGGTTTGGCAAATTTGAGTTTGTTTTCGTCCAACCCGTAAAACCGATAATATTCGCGCTCTGATGGAATAAGTGAATTGCTTGTGCGCTCTTTTTGCAGGCGCAACATCATTACCACATCGACCCCATCAAGTCCTTGTTCCATATCGGTAAAAACTTCGCTGCAAAGATTTTCAATGCCGGTGGGCAGCAGGGTTTTTGGAGCGATAACCCGGGTTAGAACATTTAATGAGCCAAGCAGGGCAAGGTTGGATCGTGCAACCCTGGAGTTGGCAATATCACCACATATGGCAACTTTTAGTCCGGCTAACATGCCCTTGTGATGGCGAATGGTTAAGGCATCGAGCAGGGCCTGCGTTGGGTGTTCGTGGGCGCCATCTCCAGCGTTTACGACTGCGCATTCGACCTTTTGGGAAAGCAGTTCAACAGCTCCGGCAGCGCCGTGACGCACGACAATAACGTCGGGCTGCATGGCATTGAGTGTGGCGGCGGTGTCGATCAGGGTTTCGCCTTTGGCAACGGATGAGGTCTTTACCGCCATGTTAACAACCATGGCCCCGAGGCGTTTTCCGGCGATTTCAAAACTGGCCTGAGTTCTGGTGGAGTTTTCAAAAAACAGGTTGATCTGGGTCTTGCCCAACAGGGTCGGGAGGGTCTTTCTGGGCTTTCTTGATATGGGGATCATAGCCTGAGCACGATCAAGCAAATTTATGATATCATGCTGATTTAATTGAGCAATTCCAAGCAAGTGTTGGTGAGGAAAAAGGGGGGCATCGGCTGTTTTTTCAGCGTTTTTAGTGTCGGATTTTGCTGGTTTTGGCTTTGACATATTTGTTGTTCTGCCCCCGGTTCAGACGGGTTTACCCCATGAATAAGCATGTGCCAAGGGGTATCGCTCCGGTATCTATAATGCAAACCGCATGGCCAGAAATGTAATCAGCGGCAGGGTGACAAAAGAGGCAATAACCTGCGCCGTCGAAGTGGCGGCATAGAGCGGTGCATCGCCCCCCAATGCTCTGGCCAGAATATAGCCGTTGACTGCGGTTGGAACAGAGGCCGAAATCACAATGATCACAAACTGAATGCCCTCAACGCCAAAAGCCAGCGCCAGAATGGTGGCCAATGCCGGGGTGAATAACAGGCGCATTATTGAAGCAAATACCACTTCGCGGCCGGAGGTTTTCATGGCTCTCCAGCTTAGTCCGGCGCCAAGGGCCAGCAGGGAAACCCCAAGGGCGGCGCTGCCCAGAAGGTCAAGAATGGTAAAAATGGTATCGGGAAGTTCAATCCCTAACACTTTGATTAATATACCTAAAAATATTCCCCAAAGCAAAGGATTGCGCAAAAGCTCTTTGAGAATCATGGCAATGCTGGCTTTGGTTTTTCCGGCATAGGTGACCAATACAAATATATTAATGACGTTTAAGGGTGGAACCAGAACGGCAAAGGCAATGGCTAGAATTGCTACCCCTTCAGCGCCAAAAAGCTTGTCGATTATTGCCAATGCGATAAAGCCGTGCCAGCGGGTTGAGGTCTGAAAAATGGTGGTGAATGCAGGGCCTTTAACGCCCCAGAATGATAGCAGTGGTTTGCGCAATAGCCAAACTATCAGGCACATAATCAACACGGTAAGCAGCAAAGACAATGCAAAGGAACTTAAATCTGCAAACGAAAGTTCGGCTCTGGCAAGGGTGGTTATCAGCAGGGAAGGAAACAGCAACCAATAGGCTATTGATTCGATGCCGTGCCATTGCTCGGCCGGGATCATATTGGATTTGCGCAGGCCAAAACCAAGCGCGATAAGCGCAAATATCGGCAGCAGGGAAGTGAAAGCAATGAGCATTTTGGGTGGCCATGAAAATGGAAGGAATTTACAGAAAACTTACAGAAAACTTACAGA
>CAZMVQ010000009.1:3811-10176 GCA_964569865.1 uncultured Devosia sp. | reverse complement strand
TTACAGAAAACTTACAGAAAACTTACAGAGGAATTACATTAAAATTGCAGTTATGTGCATGAAGCCAAATAATTTGATTAAATTATCAAGTTCCAAGATGATCGAGTGCGCCCTGCAGGATGAAACTTGCTGCCAGCTTGTCGACCAGTTCGGCCCGTTTGGCGCGCGACATATCGGCTTCTATCAAGGTTCTGGTTACAGCGGAAGTGGAAAGTCTTTCATCCCAAAATGCAATGGGGATTTTTATCAGGTTTTGCAGATTTCTGGAAAAGGCGCGGGTGGATTGCGCCCTTGGCCCTTCCGAGCCATCCATATTGAGGGGCAGGCCCAAAACAATGCCGGTAACCTGATATTGGTCTAGCACCTCAACAATCTGATTTGCGTCCAGCGTGAATTTTTTGCGTTTGATCGTGAAAAGGGGAGTCGCTGTTAAACGCAAACCGTCGGAGATAGCGAGGCCGATGGTTTTTGTTCCCAGATCAAGACCAAGCAGGCGACCCTTATCAGGTAGCGATATCAAGGAAGATGAATTTTGATGGCTTGATGGATTTGTTGGCTCTGATGAATTTTGCATATGGGGGAATTAACAGAGCATGAGCAGATTACAAAGCCATGAAATGGTTACACCATGAAATGGTTTCATCATATGAAATGGTTACACCATGAAATGGTTGCAACTTGTGGTGAGCAAGTAGGGGTGTTTTTGACTAAGTAATACTACATAATTAGGCATCGCGGTGCTCAATTGTCGATACTTTGGCGGGTTGTCTCCGTTTGAAACTATCAAGGCAATATGAATTTTGAGCTTATATCAACCAAATCTGTGGTGTTCTGATGCAATTGAATAATAATCGGGTGCGATTCACAAATCCAATGTTAAATAATTACAGGAACTGATATTCTTGAGGATATTGGCAAATATTTCTATGTTTATTTATTTGGCGCTGGCGATTAAAAGGTAGTGCTTGAAATTTAGCTTTGGAAGAAAAATGATAAATTGGATAATTGAAAATGCGGCGGCTCTGTTCAGTGGTGCTGGGTTAGTAGTTGTTTTGGCAATATTGCGATTTGTACCAAAAGCGGGTCGATTATTTGCTGAAAAATTTATTACATCAACCCCATCAGTGAAGGCTTTCCCGCCAAAAAAAACCTTCTACAATGATGCTTTTTATGTGCATTTTGAAAAATGTTTTAAGGAGGCAAAGCACTTTATTTACATTACTGGTGACGGGTTTGAATGCAAAGATGCTGAAGGTTGCAAAAAAGCTTCGAATTTTGCAAATATGATGCGAGAAGCCTTGGGTCGTGGTGTTAAAATTATTCGAGTTGAGACTAGACCAAATGGAAATGCAGAGTGGTCTAATATGCTGGCTTCTATAAAGGCTAAGTACAACGAAAATTTTGAACTCTATGTTTTTGGCGTAAGCTCTAGTAATCAACTTTCAAGTATTTGTGTATTTGACCCAGAATCTTCCACAAAAAGTGTTGTTGAAATAATGCTTTCCGTTTCAAAAAGATTTGGCACTAATTCCGGTGACCTTGCAGGCCCCGGAATTTTCATTCGCAATGAGCCGGAACTAGCAAGGAGCATGGCGGATAAAATTATTGAACTAACCAAGCTGGATGATGTAGAAATGGCGGGCAATGAACGGGAAGTTAAAAACTTAATATCTGGAACTTCATTGTATTTTGCTTATGGTTCAAATATGGACAGCAAACAGATGAAACAACGAATTGCTTCTGCTGCTTATGTTGGGATCGGTGTCCTTGATAATCATCAGCTTTCTTTCAATAGAAAAGGATCTTATCGTCCGGGGGGTGTTGCCAGCATTGAAGGTTCTACAGAAAAAGTGTGGGGGGTAGTTTGGAGAATGCCATCTTCAGACCTTGCAAAGCTGACAAAAATAGAAGACCCAATCGCCTATAACCGAGAGCATAAGACTATTATAATGAAAAACGGTGAACCGTTGAGTTGCAATGTTTACGTTGCAAAAAAACAAGTGGATTTTATCGCTCCTGAAAAAGATTATATGAATTTGATCATTTCAGGAGCTAAAAAATTTGAGCTTCCAAGCACTTACATTGCCTTCCTTGAGGACATTGAAACGCAGTAGCTGGGAATAGAGGAATAAAAGGGGTCGCTGGGGTCCATATGTTGATTTTCTTGCCAGCGGATGTTGGCGCCGAAAAAAATGATATTTGATTAGAGGCGATGGTTTATCGGCTCGTTTTAAGGAATAATATATATGTCAGTTGATGCAAAAACTGTGCGCCGCATTGGCAATCTGGCGCGTATAAAAATCGAGGAAAATGACCTTGAAAATTATGCTAATGAGCTAAATGTCATTCTTGGTTTTGTCGAGCAGCTCAACGAGGTTGATGTGGATGGGGTCGAGCCGATGACATCGGTCACCCCGATGGCGCTTCGCCAGCGTGAGGACAAGGTTGATGCGGGAGGGTATGCGGACAAGATTGTTGCCAATGCGCCCTTGAGCGAGGATAATTTTTTCATGGTGCCAAAAGTGGTTGAATAGGTTTGTCGCCAATAAACATCAGTATTGAAACTCCGCTTCAGGATGATATTCGCCATTTGGTTGAATTGTTGAATGCGCATCTTGAACCGTTATCGCCAATCGAGCATCAATATAAGATGAATGTTGAGGAGATGGGGCAAAGCGATACAAAAGTTTTTGTAGCGCGTGATATGGATAAAAATGCAATCGGGATGGCGGCGCTTAAAACTCACAAGAGCCATATCGGCGAAGTAAAGCGCATGTATACGATTGAGAAGGTGCGCGGACAAAGGGTTGGAGCTAAATTGTTGAGCAGCGTGATTTTGCAGGCCCAACAAATGGATATGAAAAAATTGGTGCTGGAAACCGGATTTGGCAGCGGATACGCAGATGCCCACAGACTTTATCATAGGGCGGGTTTTAAAGAATGTGGGCCGGTGCTTGATTATGAGGATACCGGATCGTCGGCGTTTTTTGAGATGGAATTGGCATGAGTGACAAAAGAATTTTATTGATGTTGCTTGTCGCGCTGAGCGCATCACCTGCTATGGCGATGCAGGAAAAACTGTTCGAGGGTGTTTGGGTGAGCAATGCTAAATTTTGTCCTTTGATGGAGGAAATCGGCACCCGAGCAATTTTTGGTAATGATATTGCTATTATCACCATGGACCAGGGGTTTATCGGGTTTGAATTTTATTGCGATTTTAATGAGTTTGAATATGGCTCGGATGGGAAATCTGTTAAAATAGCTAGCTTTTGTGGAAGTTCTGGAGATGGCTATGAAGATGATATTTATTTGAATTTGCACGCCGGGGACATAGCGGATAACCAGATGCGCTTTGAATTTAATTCCATTTTTATAACCGGCAGAGAAGGCCCGGAACCGGGAGGTGATGACAGCCGGTTTTTATTTTCCCGGTGTGACAATCTGAATGAAACAATGCTTGCTGAAAGAAGTGAACCGTGACCGACTTAACAAAACTTAGCCTGAAGGAAACCCGCGATGGGTTGCGGGCCAAACAATTTTCTGCCGTGGAAGTAACCTCAGCATATCTGGGTGCTATTGATCAGGCCAATGAAAGTCTCAATGCCTATATCTGCGTTGAGGGTGAAGGGGCAAAAAAACAGGCCCGGATTAGCGATGAAAAACTGGCTTCCGGAAACGGCGGCGCGCTGGAAGGGGTGCCACTTGGCATCAAAGATCTGTTCGCCACCAAGGGAGTTCATACTCAGGCGGCCAGCCATATTCTGGATGGGTTTTTGCCCGAATATGAAAGCACGGTAACTTCCAACCTTTGGGATGATGGCGCGGTTATGCTGGGCAAGCTCAACATGGACGAGTTTGCCATGGGTTCATCCAACGAAACCTCGTATTTTGGGCCGGTGGTAAATCCGTGGAAGGCTGATGGCTCAAGTCAAAGCCTTGTGCCGGGTGGTTCGTCCGGTGGTTCAGCTGCTGCGGTGTCGGCCTTGTTATGTGCCGGAGCCACGGCTACCGATACGGGTGGATCCATTCGCCAACCGGCGGCGTTTTGCGGCATTGTTGGCATCAAGCCCACCTATGGGCGCTGTTCGCGCTGGGGTGTTGTAGCATTTGCCTCCTCGCTGGATCAGGCCGGACCGCTGACCAGAACGGTTGAAGATAACGCAATTATGCTGACCTCGATGGCCGGGTTCGACAAAAAAGACAGTACCAGTGCTGATCTGGCGGTGCCCGATTTTGCCGCCGCTATTGAGCGCGGAGTAAAGGGTTTAACCATTGGCATTCCAAAAGAATATCGGTTGGATGGCATGCCAGAGGAAATTGAAACCCTTTGGCAGCAGGGCATTGAGTGGCTCAAAGAGGAGGGGGCGACGATCAAGGACATTTCCCTGCCCCACACCAAATATGCTTTGCCGGCCTATTATATTGTGGCACCTGCCGAGGCATCATCAAATCTGGCCCGTTATGACGGGGTAAAATATGGCTTGAGAGTTGCTGGCAAATCCATTGATGAAATGTATGAACTTACCCGGGCCGCAGGTTTTGGCCGAGAGGTGCAACGTCGGGTAATGATTGGCACCTATGTGCTGTCCGCCGGATATTATGATGCCTATTATGTGCGGGCGCAAAAGGTTCGCACTTTGATTAAACAGGATTTTGAAAAAGTATTTGCCAGCGGTGTTGATGCCATTCTTACTCCGGCAACTCCCTCCGCAGCTTTTGGCGTCGGGGATAAGGAAATGGCGGCTGATCCGGTTAAAATGTATCTAAATGATATTTTCACCGTTACGGTGAATATGGCCGGATTGCCGGCAATTGCCGTGCCGGCAGGTATGGATAAACAGGGCTTGCCCTTGGCATTGCAGCTGATTGGTAAACCGTTTGATGAAGAAACATTATTTGCGGCGGGTCGGGTGATTGAGCGCTCTGCTGATCTTGATCTGACACCAAAAAGCTGGTGGCGAAAATGAGCAAAACAATTGAGCCGCAAGATTGCGCTAACAAACATCAGGTTCGCAAAGAAATTGATCGGCTTGATCAGGGATTGATCGAACTTTTTGCCCGGCGACATGCCTATGTTACCCGCATGGCAGAAATTAAAACCGACCCGCAAGAGGCCTTCGACCCGGAGCGGATTGAGCAAGTCATCAAGACCCTTAGGGCGCGCGCGGTTGAGCACAATCTGGACAAAGATCAGGCTGAGCTTTTGTGGCGTACCCTGATCGACTGGAACATAAATTATGAAAAGGGCATCATTGCCGCCCGCTCCAATCCCGATAAAATTTGAGAATATTATGACACTTATTGATACACGCACCCCCAACCCCGATTATTTTATTGCCGGAGCCACCGGCGATTGGGAGATGGTAATCGGGCTGGAAATTCATGCGCAGGTCAGCAGCCAAAGCAAATTGTTTTCCGGCGCTTCCACCGAGTTTGGCTGTGCCCCCAATTCCAATGTTTCGTTTGTTGATGCGGCCATGCCGGGCATGCTGCCGGTGATCAATGAAGAATGTGTGCGGCAGGCCATTCGCACCGGATTGGGCCTAAAGGCTAAAATTAACAAGCGCTCATTGTTTGATCGCAAGAATTATTTTTATCCCGATCTGCCCCAGGGCTATCAGATTTCCCAGTTTAAAGACCCGATTGTGGGCGAGGGGGAAGTGCATCTGGATATGGGCGAGAAAATCGGCACCGTGAGCATTGGCATCGAGCGGCTTCATCTGGAACAGGATGCGGGTAAATCCATTCATGATCAGCACCCCAATATGAGCTTTGTTGATCTGAACCGAAGTGGCGTGGCCCTGATGGAAATTGTCTCAAAACCCGATATTCGCTCATCGGCGGAAGCGCGGGCCTATATCACAAAATTGCGCACCATCATGCGCTATCTTGGCACTTGTGATGGCAATATGGAGCAGGGATCGCTCAGGGCCGACATCAATGTTTCGGTGCGCAAGCCGGGTGGTGAATTTGGTACCAGATGCGAGATCAAAAACGTCAACTCTTTGCGCTTTGCCGGACAGGCCATAGAATATGAAGCACGTCGCCAGATTGATGTTTTGGAAGATGGGGGCGAGATTGCCCAGCAGACGCGGCTGTATGATCCAAAAAGTGGCAAAACCCGCTCCATGCGCTCCAAAGAAGAAGCCCATGATTATCGCTATTTCCCCGATCCTGACCTTTTGCCGCTGGAATTTGATCAGGCGCTGATTGATGAGCTGGCAGCCGATTTGCCGGAATTACCGGATGAAAAACAGGCTCGTTTGGTGGCTGAATATGGCATTACGATCTATGACGCTTCGGTGTTGATTGCCGATAGAAAATCGGCTGATTTTTATGAAAAAGTTGCCAAAGGCCGTGACGGT
>CAZMVQ010000009.1:0-3711 GCA_964569865.1 uncultured Devosia sp. | reverse complement strand
GCCAACTGGGTGATAAATGATCTGTCCGGGCGTTTGGCTAAAGAGGGGCTGGATATTGCTTCATCCCCCGTCAGTGCTGAGCAGCTAGGTGGAATTATCGACCTTATTTCAGGTGGTGAAATCTCTGGTAAAATCGCTAAAGACCTGTTTGAAATCGTCTGGAGTGAGGGTGGAAATCCGGCTGAACTTGTTGAAGAACGGGGCATGAAACAGGTCAGTGATACAGGTGCAATCGAAAAAATTGTCGATGAAATCATTTCGGCCAATCCCGATCAGGTGGCCAAGGTTAAAGACAAACCCTCGCTTATCGGCTGGTTTGTCGGGCAGGTGATGAAGGCAAGTCAAGGCAAGGCAAATCCGCAGGCGGTGAACAAGATTTTGCGCGATAAGTTGGGGTTATAAATTTACCACAAGGGTCGGTATTTCTTTTTTTAAGGCGCTGATTACCGGGTCCAGCTCGATCAGCTGCTCGATGTGAAAAACCCCGAAATTTTGAGTTTTTGACAGCAATTGGCGCACCGTTTCGCTGGCGACAATTGCTGTCATTTGTGCCTCTTTGTATCCAACAACGCCTATCGCGGTTGTTTTGTTGCCTGAGTTTTTTCCGTCTCGTCCGGCTGCAATGGCAGCTACCGCGCAGATGTCTGATCCAATATGGAAATTCATCAAAAGCCAAAGGGCAATTTTTCGTCCCCCTTTGCCGCGCAACATTTTAGCCATGCCCGCTTGCGCAAATTTTGCAACCAACCAGGTTGCAGCCCGGTTTTCAAAGCGAATCCACGTGGCGGCGGCTGACAGGCCAAGGGTTCTTGTGATCACGTGCTGATCGGAAAAGTTAAAACTATAGGCCGGTTGCTTTGATTTTATGCCCGGAATAAGCACATTAATGCTTTGGCCAAAGCTTTTAACTTTTTTAGGTTGTCCATCCTCGATAAGTTCGTATTCAGCATCAAGATTGTCAAACATCCACTCCAGCGCGGTTTTTCCATGATGGTCGCCAAGGCCCAGTTCCAGCACGATATCTATGCGTTCGGGGTTTTTCATTTTTTTATGAACATGGGCGGCAAGCAGGTTGGTAAGGCCCGGCGCCACACCAACGCTTAGGATTGCAGTTGCGTCATTTTCTCTGGCCAGATAATCAAGTTTTTCAACCTGTAATAAAAAATTATAATCGGCGCTTATATCAACATAATGGATGCCGGAAGAAAGGCATTTTTTGACAAAACTTGTGTCTTTTTGATCAAGGCAAACCACAACCAATGCAACCCCGTCAAGGGCGCTTGAGTTGTTGTTGTTAAAAATATCAATTGCCCGGCCTGTGGTTTCACTCCCGATTTCCTGAGCGGCGGAATTTGCCTTGGCAGCATCACGACCGGCAACAATTATGCGAGAGGGAAAAGCGGGAGCAAGAAACATGGCTATTGACTTGCCGACCTTGCCATAGCCTCCGACAATCATAATTTTGTCGTTAATTGACAATGCAGTTGCTTCTTGATTGGGCATTTTATTTCCTTATCGAAGCTTGTCTGAATTTAGTTTATGTGAATTACCGGCGAGTGGTTTTGATATAAAAGGCGTTGCCACCGGCCTCAAGCACATATTGCATATTATTATAGGGGAATGTCAGCCCGGCCTGATGGAAAAACTTTGCCGAGCGCACACCGGGGTGACGCACGCCTGCCATTACCCGATCGGCAACCCGACTGGCCAGCTCCACCGGGCGCTTTTCGGCCATGGTGCGCGATAATACTCCGGGGGCAAACTGGCGCGGTGCGCCCACTACTGTACAGATGGAATTATCAAATTTTGGACTGTCGACCCGGTTCATAACCACGGTACCAACGGCCAGCATGCCGGATTCTGATGATCGGTTGGATTCAAAATACATGGCGCGCACAAGGCATTCTTTTTCCCTATTGTTAAACGCCATAACTACGGGAGGGGTTTGTGAGGGCTGATTTGAGGTCGAAGGTGTGGGCGCTGCTGAAATTGGAAAAGGGTTATCCAGCTTAAATCCTTCCGGCAAAACGCTTGTGCAACCCGAGATAAACAGGGTGAGGGCACCGGCAGCAGTTATCGAATAAAGTTTTGAATTCATTGGTTTAACAGGTCCGGGTTTCGGTGTTTTTCTGTGCCATGCTCAAATTATAGCATTTTCGCACTGATTTGGGAAAACCCGTGTTTTTATCTAAGTTTTGTCCACAATGAGGCTGGCGGCCAGATTATCTGTAAAGCATTTGTTTTGTAGCGATATTTTGATTGGCAGCGCGGGTTTTTGGCAGCAAACGGGCGGGAAAAACCCCACAGACAGGTTCAAGAACAGTTACAATTGTGAAAACCCGCTGGCGGATAAAAGCTACCGGGGACGTATTTCCCCCATCAAAAATATAGGTTGCAAGCGCCCTGTTGGTTATTTTTTCAAATTTAATGCTCATGATTGCCTCTGGGATTATTGTTCTGCTTTGTTTTTAAAATTGACCTTTAATGGTTGGTAGGTTGGCAAGAACCGGCTGAATGGGTGATGAATAGATGGTTCAAGTGCCGGGTAATAAATTTAGCCCCTTGTAATAGAAGGGTTTAATTCCCAGATTCTCTAAAGGAAACAGGAACATTTTAAATCGAAAGCCGCTTTCACGCTTGTGGACTCAAAAGAGGACAGCAATATGACAGAAGAAAAATCCAAGAACCGCTGGAAAACCTTTACCGAAGAAGTTGAGGTAGCAGGGCATCAGTTGATTGAAGAAGTCACCAGATTGGTTTCGGAAGGCAATGTGCGCAAATTGCGAGTGCGATCGCAAAATTCAGATGTGGTGTTTGAAGTGCCCCTGACGGCAGGCGCGGTTGTGGGCGGGGTTTTTGTGCTGGCCGCTCCCGCTTTGGCGGTGCTTGGCGCGCTTGCCGGACTGTTGGCGAAGGTAAAAATCGAAATTGTGCGCAATGTGGACGCTGAAGATGAGGGGGAGGATAGCGATGATAGCGCTGAAGATGATGAGAGTGGCCCGGTGATTGATGGGGAAGTTAAGGATAGTTGATTTTTCGTTTTAGATTGCCCCCCACCCCGACCCTGCCCGCAAGGGGGAGGGAGAAGTAGCCGGATTGCCGCGTGGATTAACAATCACTCGCAGTGACATTGGTGGTCAGGGTCGTCACCCCGTCACCCGCTACACCTCCGCCATCACCCGATTTATCCGGGTGATCCAGCAGCGCGAAGTCCTTGTGCGTTAAAGAAGTCCTCGCGCGGGGAAAGAGCATTGGCGGTTAAGGAATTAAATTCTACGCTCTAGTTTCAGGTTGCAATGATGCTGGTTCTGTTCAGGGTCATGCGGAAAGTTGCGAAGGCATAAAATATTATGCCAATGCCCAGAGTTAAAATTGATATCAATATCCAGATAACAATATGGCCGATAACTTCGCCAAGGTTGAGATCACAATTCAGGCGGCCGATTTCACCACCTGAGCGATCGGTAATATAAGTTTTATTGATGATGGTTTTATAAAAATAATAAATCGCAAAAAACATGCCGATACCCAAGGTGATTACTGAAAGAATTAGCCAGATTATTAAAAACCCGATTGCTTCCATTAGGGTATAGTCGCATTTTAGGCGCTGGCCGCTAGTGATCCGGGCGTGGTCATTTTGCCCCTGATCGGTTGGTTGCCCCCCCCCCCCCCCCCCCCCCCCCCCCCCCCCCCCCCCCCCCCCCCCCCCCC
>CAZMVQ010000008.1:5404-46931 GCA_964569865.1 uncultured Devosia sp. | reverse complement strand
CCACCCACGCATTTTTCCCTACTCACTTGTCAGTACCCCTGCCCCCACCATTCGTTAGGCATGGGCGAACTAGATTTGGCACGTCAGCAACAAATATTTTTAGGGGGCGGAAATGGCGCGCGAAACCAGCACCACAGGGATTGAACAGTTTTTTGATGAAAACGAGTTGATTGTTTCAAAAACTGATCTGAAGGGCAATCTGATCTATTGCAATGACGTGTTTTTGCGTCTGGCCGGATATAGCGAGACGGAGTGCATTGGCAAGCCCCATTCAATGATCCGCCATCCCCAGATGCCACGGGCAATATTTGCTTTGTTGTGGGATACAATTCAGCGCGGCGACGAAATTTTTGCATATGTGATGAACCGTTGCAAAAATGGTGATCATTATTGGGTATTGGCCCATGTCACCGCCAGCAGGGATATGTCCGGCTCAGTCATTGGTTATCATTCCAGCCGCCGTGTACCCGACAGAGCCATTTTGGAGGGGCAGATAATTCCCCTTTATCGCGAGCTTTTAGGTATCGAGCAGGCCAGCAAAAATCGCAAAGAAGGCATGGCCACATCCCTTGAAACTCTCAAACAAAAACTTAGCGAACTGGGCATGGAATATGACCAGTTCATCGCGACGCTTGCCGCGTAAATCAGAGTAAAATTTTTTAAAAAGGCACACATTATGTTCTCAAGCAGTCATAAATCAGCGGTAAGAAAAGCGCTCAGCGTTTGCGAAGCCGTCGCAGAAGGCGATTTTGAAGCCCGCATTACCGGCATTAGCGAAAAGGGAGAAGCTGGGGAACTATTACATGCAATCAACCGGCTGATAGATAGAACCGATGCCTATGTGCGTGAAACCCGCGCTTCGCTTGAATATGTGGAAGCCAATAAATATTTCCGCAAAATTTCTGAAAGGGGCATGCTTGGCGCTTTTGGTGAAGCCAGCGCCGTAATCAACAAAGCCATGGAAAGCATGGAAGGGCGGGTAAAAACCTTTAGCGAAGTCGTGCAAAAATTCGAAGGGGAAATGGGAGAAGCAATCGACTCTGTCACCAGCGCTGCCGACGAGTTAAAATCCTCGGCCCAGGATATGGGAGACAGTACCAGCTCAGTCTCCCAGCAATCAATCGCCGTGGCAGCCGCCGCAGAAGAAGCATCGGCAAATGTCAGCTCGGTGGCCGCAGCAACTGAAGAAATGACCACTTCGGTCAGTGAAATTTCCGAACAGGTAAATCTATCTTCCCAAATCACCAGCGCTGCTGTTGAAGAAGTAAGTCAGGCCAATGCCGATGTTGGTTCTTTGTCACAGGCATCAAAGAAAATTGGTGAGGTTGTGGCGCTGATTGCCGACATTGCCGATCAGACCAACCTGTTGGCTCTAAACACCTCCATCGAAGCGGCAAGAGCGGGCGAGGCAGGCAAGGGATTTGCCGTTGTTGCATCGGAAGTTAAAAGTCTTGCCAATCAAACCGCAACTGCAACCGAGGAAATCGGCAAGCAGATTTCTGAAATTCAGGAAGCCAGTAATCGGGCTGTTGAGGCCATCGCAAAAATCGGCGAAACCATGGGCCGAGTGGACGAAGTATCAACAACCATCGCTGCAGCCGTGGAAGAGCAAAGCGCCGCAACGCAGGAAATTGCCGGCTCGATTGATCTGGCATCCAGCGGCACGGCGGAAGTTTCATCAAACATTCAGGATATTTCAACATCGGTAGCCCAGAATAAAACCGTGGCTGACGGAGTGCTTGTATCCTCGGAAAAACTGGCCCAGAACGGCAAAACCATGAGCGAAGCCGTGGACGGATTTTTGCATGAAGTTAAAAAAGTGATTTAGGATCCAAATTTAAGTCGCTCCTCCTCCCTTGTAAAAGCCGCCTCGACAAAACTTTCAGCAAAGCGGTTTTTGTAAGTTGCGACAAAAAAAGGCGGCCAAGCAGGTCGCCTTTTTCTTTAACTCATATGAATTTATTGATGAATTTTTATCCAACGATTTCATCGTCAGTGAAAAAGAATTTGATTTCTTCAGCGGCTGTTTCTTCGGCATCAGAGCCATGCACCGAATTTTCGCCGATGGAGAGCGCAAATTCCTTGCGGATGGTGCCAGCGTCAGCTTCTGAAGGGTTGGTGGCACCCATCACTTGCCGGTTTTTGGCAATGGCGTCTTCGCCTTCAAGAACCTGCACAACAACCGGCTCGGAAATCATGAAATCAACCAACTCGCCAAAGAATGGGCGGCCTTTATGTACACCATAAAATCCTTCGGCCTGTTCGCGGCTCATATGGATACGCTTTGAAGCGATAATTCTTAGGCCCGCATCTTCAAATTTGGCAATGATTTTACCGGTAAGGTTACGCTTGGTTGCGTCGGGTTTAATAATAGAAAAAGTACGCTGAACAGCCATTTTTTTATCCTGGTTTTTCAATTGGGTTTTCGGAATAATTTGAGCGGTTTATAGGGGGAGATTGACGGGGTGGCAAGTAGATTGGTGCCGGCGACGACCTGCCGGACTGGGCACAGGAAAAATCTAATATACACATGGCGGAAGATGAAGTGACTTATGTCCGCAAGAATTGAAATTAGCTGCAACTCGTGCAAACTCTCTCTATTGCCTTCTTTGGCAAAAACCGGCTATCTGGCGCATATTCTAACAACCTGCTTTGCTTACCGGATTTTTTTATGCTCACCGTTCAAAACCTTTCCTATTCAATCGTTGGTCGCCCTTTATTTGAAAAAACCTCTTTGGCCCTGCCAGCAGGTATCAAAGCTGGATTTGTCGGGAGAAACGGTTCTGGAAAAACCACGCTGTTTAATCTAATTCTCAAACATCTCTCCCCCGATGATGGGGATATCACAGTGCATCCAAAATGGCGGGTTGGCACTGTAGCGCAAGAGGCCCCGGCCAGCGATACCACCATTCTTGATATGGTGCTTGAGGCCGATGCTGAACGCGCGTTGCTGCTAAAACAGGCCGAGATTGAAATCGATCCGGGAAGAATTTCTGAAATTTACATGCGGCTGGCCGATATCGAGAGCCATACGGCAGAAGCACGTGCTTCAAATATTTTGCGCGGACTTGGCTTTGGTGGCGATCAACACAACGATCCATGCTCCTCCCTTTCCGGCGGGTGGCGCATGCGGGTTGCGCTGGCCGGAGTTTTATTCTCCCAGCCTGATCTATTATTGCTCGATGAGCCAACCAACTATCTGGATTTAGAGGGTGCATTATGGCTGGAAAAATATCTGGCCACCTATCCCCACACAATATTTTTGATCAGTCATGATAGGGGCCTGCTCAATCGCGCTGTAAATTCCATTGTGCATCTGGAGCATGGCAAGCTCACCCTTTACAAGGGCGCTTACAATACTTTTGAGGCAACCCGGCGCGCGCGCATGGAATTGAGCGGCAAGGCGCGGGAAAAACAACTGGCCCAGATTGCCCATATGCAGGCGTTTGTTGACAGATTCGGGGCTTCTGCCACCAAGGCCAAACAGGCCCAAAGCCGGGTCAAGCGCATTGCCAAGCTGCAACCAATGGATGTGATGGTCGATGAAAGCTCCCTGCCCTTTTCGTTTCCCCAACCTAAAGAGCGCATGGCCTCCCCCATGCTCAATCTCGATGATGTTTCGGTGGGCTATGATGGCCAGCCAGTACTCAGCCGGATAACCCAGCGCATAGATCCCGAAGACAGGATTGCTTTGGTTGGCGTAAACGGAAACGGCAAATCCACCTTCGCCAAGCTGCTGGCGGGCGACTTGAAAAAAATGGGGGGCGTTTTTCATCGAGGGAAAAAGCTGGAAATCGCCTATTTTGCCCAACACCAGATGGATATTCTAAAACCTGAGCAAACGGTGCTGGAGCATATTGAACCCCTTACTCCCCATATGAGCGAAGCGCAGCGCCGCTCCAGAATTGCCCAGATGGGTTTAACGACAACCAAAATGCTTACCCTTGCCAAGAACCTTTCCGGGGGCGAACGGGCTAGGCTATTATTGGGGCTGATTACCTTTAAGGGGCCGGGCATGATGATTTTGGATGAGCCGACCAACCATCTGGATATTGATAGCCGTGATGCCCTGGTTCATGCGCTGAACGATTACAAAGGCGCTGTTTTGATCATCAGCCATGATCGGCATCTGATCGATGCCACAGTTGATGAAATATGGATTGCCGAGAATGGAGAAATCCGGGTTTTGGATGATGATATGCAGGGGTATGAAACCTCTATCCTGTCAAAGCTTAGCGGATCAGAACGCAAGAAAAAGGGACAAAATCAGGCCAAGAAATCTGGAAACAAAAAAAAGGAACGGCAGGAAGCTGCGGCGCGCCGGGCTGGTCTTTCTCCTTTAAGAAAAGAAATCCGAACCGCTGAAAAGCGTGTTGAAGAATTGCAAAAGCAGTTGAAAAAACTCGAAGTAACATTAGGTGATGAAAGCCTCTATGAAGGCGATCCGCAAAAATCCAAAGAATTATTGCAGCAGCGGGCGCAATTGCGAAGCAAGCTGGAAGAAGCCGAAAACCTGTGGATGGAAAAAAGCTCGCAGTTGGAAAAACAAGCCGATTGAATTGTTGGTTTGAGATCAAGAAATCAGTTAAAAACAGATTATAAACCAAAAAACGCCTTTTTGTGAGATGATAAGGCTATGTTATTTGACTAATCTTGCTGATATGCCTCAATATCATATGGCCTTTCCAAACCTTGCTATTGGTCGGCTTGGGGGTTGAAAACTGGCAGGAGAATTGTTGGTGTTTTTTCGTTTTTTAATTACCCTGATTGTTGCATTCGCTCTGTTAAGCAGCTCTGCGTTGGCAAAAAACCATTCCAAAAGCAAAACCCGTTCGGAAGTGTCGCAATTTCTTGCGGATCGCGAATTGGACAAGTCCGTTCGTTATGTAATTAACAATTCTCTATTCACCATATATCATGAAGTGGGCCATCTGCTGGTCGATAAGCTGGATTGGCCTGTACTTGGCCGTGAAGAAGATATTGCAGACAATTTCGCCACTTATATTCTTCTAAATCAGCGGCGACGCTCCTTTCAACAGGCCCTGAAAGACGCAGCTCTGGGCTGGAAGCTCGAAGACCAGTTTTATGGCAGCGAGCGGGACGAAAGTGACTATTACGCCGTTCACAGTCTGGATTTGCAGCGAGCGTTTCAGATCGTATGTATGATGGTTGGGCAGGATCGGGATACGTTTTATATGACAGCACAGGAATGGGGAATTGACAGCATGCGTCAGTCCAGCTGTCAGGACGATTATCAAAAAATTTCACGTTCCATCGAGCGGCTGACTACAGCAAATACTGAAAATTCTTTGCGAGCAAAAGTGAATATTGAATATGAAAGGGCGGGGGCTGATTTATCGCTGGCCTATAAAACCCTCAGGGACAGTCGGCTTCTGGAATCAGTGGCTGCTGATTTGCGCAATAATTTTGGCCTGACCGAGGACATAAAAATTACCGCATCCAGATGCGAAGAAGCCAACGCGTTTTATGACGAAAATACCTCGGAAATAATCATGTGCTATGAATTGCTGCAAGATTATTTTACCACTATTGAGCGTTATAACAGACTAAATAACATCAATTAGGGGTTTAGGCAGGTGAGTAAGCAAAACCCCGTTGAAGCGCAAAAACTCATCGAATTGCTGGGTCTTATCAAGCACCCGGAGGGGGGCTGGTATTGCCGGACCTTTGAAGACAAAGATACCAACGACAAAAGAGCAAAATCCACTGCGATTTATTATCTGTTGCAAAAGGGGGAGCGGTCTCACTGGCATCGGGTGGATGCGGCAGAAATCTGGCACTATTATGGGGGGGCGCCCTTAAAACTTTCAATTTCTGGCGACGGCAAATCAAAAAACCAGATTATTCTGGGTAATGATTTTTCTGCCGGGCAATTTGCGCAGGTAATAGTTAAAAGGGGGGAGTGGCAAAGCGCAATTAGCCTTGGAAACTGGACCCTTTGCGGCTGCACGGTTGCGCCGGGCTTTCAATTTGATGGATTTGAAATGGCTCCTGAGGGCTGGGAACCTGCCCTATAGAGGCTCAAATTACCCCCTTAAAAACCAAACAGAATAAAGATTGCTTACTCAGGCCTTCTTCATCCAATTGCCGCTCCCGTCCTGCTGCCAATAGGTAGCCTGATGGGTTTTTGAAAGGTTCTTCCAAGCCTGCCTCGCCTCAATCACCGCATCTGGATCGTGGCCATCAAACATAAAAACCAGACGCTTATATTCCCCTTCCCCCATCTTTTCCAGAGCAGTTGGAACGGCGCCGGCAACGTAGAATTTTATTTGCGCATTATTAGGGTTCTTGCCTTCAAGTATTTTTTCGCCGGCACACAAAAGAATTAGCTGTTTTTCATAATTTTCAAGTTCAGGATTTTCGTTTTGAGATTTTTTTGGATCAAAAATGCAATGGGGCAAAAAACTATCATCGCGAAAAGCCCACAATGCTTTGTCCAAAAAGCCAACAGGGGAATTTTGCTGTTTTTGAGAGTTGGAAGGCTCGTTCTCTTCTCCATCAATTACAGGGATATCTTTGCCCACATGCACCAGTGAATTCCACCCCCGTTCCAGAGATTTTTCCAGCAACACGGGTAAGACCTGCTCAAGAGGCCTGTGCTCAAGATGATAGAAAAAAACCTCTGTCAAACCGGTTGAACCTTCGTCAAAATTTTAATACCTGCCAGATTTCGAAAAAACTACAAACCGCGCCACGGGCGCATCATCAATACCCAGCGATCATTCACAAATATTAATCCGCTTAAGGTCATGCCGTCGTCAACCGAGGGAAACCCAACCTTCACCGAGCCAAAGGGAGCGTTAATCTGAAATTTATCTAGAACATTTTTAAAGCCACCGGGAAGTTCATCCAGCAGCGCATCATTTACCAATTGCTCAGTTGTAGTAAAATTGGCGCTGACATCATATGGCGCAGGCGGAAATTCTTCATTAGCCAATTTTTCTCCAAACAGGCCGTCATACATTTCAATAAGTTTTAAGGCCATTGGTTCGGGAAAAACCGCCCGCACATCTTCTGGTTGTGGTTTTAAATCTAACAGAATTTGCGTCAGATCAGCATCGGGAGCACGCAAAGCTGCAAGTAATTGGGGAGCCAATTCCACTTCATCGGATTGTTTTTGTTGGGAGACCTGCTCTTGGGTTTCAGAAGAATTGGATGCGGCCGGAATTCCTCCCAACAGCTGGTCTAGAACTACAACAAAACTTGCATCAGGAGATGAATTGCAGGCAGGTTCATAATCACCAAGAAAACTGGCCACCATCTTATCGTCAACAGACCTTGAGCGCTGGATTTTATTAGCCAGATATCCAAATGCCCAAAGGGCAGCAGCGTTGGAATTTTCCTGCAAAACCTCAAGGCAAGGCGCGTTGGGATCAAAAGAAACTTCCTGAGATCTAACGGGAGTGTTTATTGCCAAACCTGACAATGAAAACGACAAAATTACAGCAATTTTTTTCAACATTCCAATTATTCAATTCCGATTAAAGCGATGCGGACAGGTTGATGGCGCTTACTTAAATATAACTAGGGTCAGGACCTATTTATTTCTCATAATTTAGCTTAATAAATTCATCAAGTACAGCAACGCCAAACCCTGAAGCCCAGCTGGTGTTAATATCATTGGCTGAAGTGGCAAATCCGGTTCCGGCAATATCAAGATGAGCCCATGGAACATCATTGACAAAACGCTGTAAAAACTGGGCCGCAGTGATTGCGCCGCCAAAGCGGCCACCGGTATTTTTAATGTCGGCGAAGCGGCTTTTGATTAACTTGTCATAGGCGGGTGCAAGGGGCAAATGCCAAAGTTTTTCGCCGCTTGTTTCCCCGGCATCGTGAAGCTTGGTCGCCAACTCATCATCATTGGTAAACATTCCGGCATATTCCTGACCAAGAGCAACCATTACAGCTCCGGTCAAAGTAGCCAGATTTATCATCAATTCTGGCTTGAAACGATCCTGAGTATACCAGAGCGCATCGGCCAGAACCAAACGCCCCTCGGCATCGGTATTGATAATTTCAATGGTGGTTCCTGACATGGCGGTAACAATATCTCCGGGGCGATAAGCGTTGCCGTCCGGCATGTTTTCCACCAGACCGATAACCCCCACGATGTTCACCTTGGCCTTTCTTAAAGCTATAGTTTTCATCAGGCCGATCACGGCGGCTGCTCCCCCCATGTCGCCCTTCATTTCCTGCATACCAGCGCCGGGTTTTAAGGAAATTCCGCCACTGTCAAAAATCACGCCCTTGCCGACAAAAGCAATTGGATCTTGATTTTTTTTGCCACCATTCCAATGCATGATTGCCATTCGTGGTTCACGTACAGAACCCTGAGCCACTGCCAAAAGCGCGCCCATGCCCAGTTTTTTCATTTTGGCGGGAGTTAGTATCTCAACATCAATACCCAGCGATGAAAGGTCGCTGGCATAGGAGGCAAATTCAACCGGCCCCAAAACATTCGGTGGCTCGTTTACCAGATCACGAGCCAAAATTGTGCCCTCTACCGTGGCCATTCGAGAAGCAATTTGTTTGTCCAGAGCCGTCTTGTTTTTTGCATGCAGGGTGATGGTAATATTTTTGTTGGAAGGTTTTGCATCTTCTTCCTCATCATCATCTATTTGCGACTTGTATTTGTCAAAATCATAGTTGCGTAAATGCAAACCGGCTACCATTGAAGCCATAGATTCTTCTGCAATACCGTCAGCAATTATTGCAATTTCAGTAGTTGAAGTATTCTTAATAAGCGCCAGCAACTTTCCGCCCAAATCAGCCCAATCGGACAATTTTGCCGGTTTTTGGTCCTTTTCAGATGCCTCACTATTTTGCAAATTCCCCAATCCTACAATCAGCAATCGAGACGCTGCAAGATCAGGCGGGGTAAGAACATCAAGGGTCTGGCCGGTTTTTCCAGAAAAATTACCGGCATCGCAAAGTTTTTTCCAGTTCAGGCCGGTTTTGGCAAACAGCTTGCCTGTCTCACCCTCAGGTTTAACATTCTTATGGACAAATCCGATCAATAAGGCAGATTTTGAAAATCCTGCTTTTGTGGTTTTAATCGTAAAATTTTTGGTCATTTTTGTTCCAAGCGAAGTTTGTTCCAGACGAAGTTTGTCCCAGATGAAGGTTAATGGCAAAAGTAAAAGTCTATTCGGGACTAAAGGTCACTAACTTACCAGCAAGGTCAATAGCATCCTGTGCATATTGAGTGTTGACGGGAGTGAAAATGGCGTGTTTTGTCACCCCATGTCTCATCTTAGCCGCTATTTAGTTATTCGATTTGCCGGTGGTGCATTTGCCTTATATTTTCTGGCGACTTTTTTAGTCTGGCTGACCCAGATGTTGCGGCTTTTTGATCTGGTAACCGAAAAAGGCCAAAGCTTTTTTGTGTTAATGGGGCAATCGTTTTTGACCACCCCGCCCCTGTCTCGACAAATTGTATATATTTGCATGGGGATCGGGTTGGCCCGAGCGCTTGCGGCCATGCAATCCTCAAAAGAGTTACACACAATCCACATCAGTCGCAGGTCTAAATCCATTTGGGGGGCGTTGGCTATTTACAGCGCGATTGGAGCAATTCTGGCACTTTTCATTGCCAATTGGGCAGAGCCAGCCTCCAGACGTGCAGCCAGTGAATGGAGTGCACAAATCGCTGTGGATTTGCTCTCCAAATCCCTGACGCCGGGAAGGTTTACCGATATTTCAAACGGAGTTGTGGTTCGGATCGAGAGCCGGGCTGATAACGGCATTATCAACGGGTTTTTTGCTGACGACCAACGGGGCGAAAATTTAAGGCGAACATATCGAGCCGAACGAGCTGAAATTGTAGCTGGAAATGACGGTTTTGAAATCAGCATGAAAAATGGCAGCCTGCAGGTTATGGGTGAAGACGGGGAGTTTTCCGAGGTTAATTTTGCCCGTTATGACCTGGCGGTCGAAGCGCTTTTTGAGCCGGTGGTTCAAACAAATCCGCTGGTTCAGCGCGACACAATGAAATTGATTGCACAGGCCCGACTTGATCAGGGATTTTCCGACACCACACTGGCTCAAATCCACCTGCGAATGGCTGAAGGATTACGCGTGATTTCGCTGGTATTTCTGGTCGGGGTGTTTGGTGCCTTTCCCCACGGAAGACGACGTAATAAATTTTTACCGCCTGATCTTGTGGTGCTTGTAATTGCTTTTTCCGAGCGATCGCTTTCAAATTTAGCGGCGACAAGCAGTTATCTTGGATATTATTTGGGCCCGGCGATAATGCTGTTTTTTGCTGTGATTATATTTATCTGGCGAATGGCTCCGCGCTCACGATCAAAAAACCTTTCAGCGCAACAGGTGTTGCCATGATTTCTCATCTGGACTGGTTTGTAACCAAGCGCATGATGTCGCGAATTCTAGGCGTGGTATTTTTATTTTTTTGCCTGATATTATTGTCTGAATCCCTTGATACATGGCGTTTCGAAGCCATTTCCAAAATTTCTGGCGATGCCATTGCATGGCTGGCCGTGTTTACATCTGCTGTTCGCTGGTCGATCAAAACCCTGTCTATTACTGTACTTTTGGGGGCGATCATCGGACTGGTGGAATTTCAGAGCCACCGCGAATTCATTGTGATGAAGGCCAGCGGGGTTTCAATCTGGCGAATTGCGCGCGGACCGATATTATTTGTCATATTGCTTGGGTCCTTTGTCACTCTGGTCGCAGAGAGCGCATCCACAAGAATTAATCGCGAGATAAACCCCACTCCCCCCGGTCTTGGTGGCGGCATTGCCCGCTCAACCGCAGACATCTGGTTGCAGCAATCTGGAGATGGGGGAACTTATTTTTTGCAGGCAAGATCAGCAAGGAAAAACGGCTCTGTTTTGTACAATGTCGCCGTATTTCCCAGTGAGAACAGCAATATAAGAAGGATTAATGCTGAGAGGGCTGAATTTAGTGACGGATTTTGGAATTTTATCAATGCAAATATCACCCGGACAGGAGGGGCGACACAATTTGAAGAAAATTATATGCTTTCAACAAAAAGTACCGGGGCGGATTTAAGGGTAAGTCTCGGTTCTACTGAGGATTTTACCTTTTTCGAGCTGATTGATGTGCTGACATCCGGGGTTAGCGATCCGGCGATAAAAGCGGCGGCACAAACTCGTTTGGCAAAATTGACATCTTTGCCTTTATTACTTGTTGGTTCTTTGTTAATTGCGTTTGCATTTACAGCAGGATACAGACGCGGAAACCCTTTTGGAATGTCACTGGTTTATGGTATCATAATGGGCTTCATAGTGTTTGTTATCACCGAGATGGCCGATCGGGCAGGATCATCAGGTGTATTGCAACCAGCTATTGCGACGTGGGGGCCAGCGGTAATTTCAGTTCTTATTGGGCTGAGCGTGCTGCTTAACAAGGAAGACGGAACAGCTTGATGGGACCAGAGTGCCACAAAATATTGAGCAGGAAAAAACATTCCCTGCCTGTGGCCTTGAGCATTGCTGTGCTTTTTTGGTCTTCTGCTTTTGTTTCAACCCCTGTTTTTGCTCAGGCGCTTGGGCCTTTTTTTGGAATTGACAACGAGGTTGAAGCGCCGCCGGAACAGATAAAACTGCTTCCAGATGATTTTTTTGAGAGTTTTCCAACTGCCAGAGCTCAAAATATCGGCGTTGAAGCCGACAATCTTATTTTTGATGCTGATGCCAATAGAATTACGGCCCAAGGCAATGTTCGCCTGAGTTATCAGGGTTATCTGGCTTCTGCCGATCGGGCGGTTTATGATCGAAACAGTGGCGATCTGATATTATTGGGGAATGCGGTTGTGCGCGATCCTGAGAATGTCGTTTATAAGGGGGCCCGCATTGAGGTTGATGGGGATTTTAAGCAGGCCTTTGTCAAAGCATTGGAAATGCAGACATCAAATGGTGCCCTGATTACCGCAGATGAGGCGGATTACAGAAACGATATTGAAGCAATCCTGAATAATGGCTCTTATGCGCCATGCGGACTTTGTGTTGATGAAAACGGGCAAAAAATCGGTTGGCGAGTAAAAGCGGCCACAATCATTCTAAATCAAGAAGAGCAAACGCTTTATATGGAGCTGCCGCAATTGGAATTGCTGGGCCAGCCAATTGCAATGTTGCCTTTTTTGTGGATGCCTGACCCCACCAACCCAAGAGCGCCGGGATTTCGTTTTCCAAAACTTGACTATTCCGATGATTTCGGAGCGCGGGTCGCGGTTCCATATTTTTCACCAATCGGGGCGAGTACCGATCTTTGGCTGACCCCGATGGCGATGTCACGACAAGGATTTTTGCTTGATGGGGAATTAACCCAGAGATTTGCAATTGGAAGCGCCAGCGTTCGCGCCGCCGGTCTTTATCAGTTGGATCGAAGTGCATTTGCGGGAGAAGTGGGCGACAGGGACTGGCGTGGAGCTATTCAGGTATCGGGCAGTTTTTCTCCGGCTGAAAACTGGCGAGCCGGTTTTTCATATCTGAATTTTTCTGATCCCGGCTTTATTGACGATTATAAACTTGTCGGATTTGACAAAATAAATGATGTTTATACGCAATATCTGGACGATCAGACTTTCTTTGATGCCAGAGTGCAGGAGTTTGTGGTTCTGGGCAATGTAACAACTGCAACACAAGACCAGCAGGGCAAAACAATTCCCCAAATCCAGTTTAACCGTGTTGACGTGCTGGCAAATGAAATGGGCAGAATTGCAACCGATATCAATATCTTAGGCGTCAACCGGACGCTGGACAGCACCAAGAATTTGAACGGTGTGCCATATATCTATGGTTATCAGGGAAACAAGTTTCGTGGCACTATCGAAACGAAATGGTCTCGACAAATTATCGCTCCGGGTGGTCTGGTTATCACCCCCTATCTGGGCGGGCGCATCGATGGGGCCAGCTATGATGGAAGCTCAGCCCTTTTGGCGGCCTCCACTCTGTTCAGCATCACGCCGATTGCCGCGCTTGACGTAAGATTTCCGCTTTTGGCGCTGGACGGCAACAGCTCATATGTGTTTGAGCCGATTGCGCAACTGGTTTATCGCGGTGGCAATGCCAGTGCGCCGGGCATAACCAATGATAATGCCCAGGGTTTTATATTCGAAGATTCCAACCTGTTCAGTTTCAATCGGTTTTCTGGCGCTGACAGACAAGAAACAGGCCTAAGAGCCAATATTGGCGGGCAATTTGTAGCCAACTTTGAGAACGGCAGCTGGCTTAGATTGATTGGCGGACAATCATATTTTCTTGCAGGCGTTAACAGCTTCTCGTTGATCGATCATGCACAGACGGGGAATTCCAGTGGTCTGGAAAATGCATCTTCGTTCATTGTTGCCGGAGCGCAGGCGGGATTGGGCGCTGGCGTAGGTGTTGGGGCAAAAATGGAATATGATCCTGCATCATCTTCCATCGTGCGCGCTGCGGTTGCAACCGAATTAAACATCTCGGATTTTACCCTTAGCGCCGATTATTTTTATCTGCCGGCGACCCCTGCCCGTGGCATAATCGCAGATGTTCAAACCATTGGCACAACCATTGGCATTCCTGTGGCGCAATACTGGACGCTGACAACCGGTGTGAACTGGGATCTGGTCGCCCAAAATTGGTCAAATGCTTCGCTGGGGGCGGATTATGATGACAAATTCTTGGCCTATGGAGCCTCGTATAATGCCAAGCAAAATGTAACGACCGCAGAAATCGAACACACTTTCTCGGTAAATTTTTCTCTTAAAGGCCCAGAAAACTAGAATAATTAAAAACGTTACTTGAACACAAAATCAAAAATTAAAGTCAAATGTTCAACAGTTGAGTTTACAAGCGGCGGATTTTGGCCGTATTTAATATGCAAACAAACCATGGTTGTGCAACAAAAGTACCAAAGGCAATACGCGAGCGCCATACTTGAAACACAACCACAAATACTGGTAAAATCCTGCCAATGCAGATTATTGCATCAGCAAACCGCGCAAATGGAATTACAGATATGAAATTTTATACAATAGCCATTCGCAATGTTTTCGCCCTGTTGTTTTTTACAATGGCAGCGCTTGCAGGCATGAACGCTTCTGTTGTTGGGCAATCCGCCACCATAAAAATAACAGTGAACGAAGTGCCGATTACCAATCTGCAAATTTCTAACCGGGCAAGATTGCTGCAACTTGAAAGGCGCGGAGGCTCAAACAGCGCCCGCAACCGGATGGCGCGCGAAGAGCTTATCAACGAAGCATTGCAAATTCAGGAAGCAACGTCTCTCAATCAAATACCCGGCGAAAACGAAGTATCAACCGCCTATGCAAATATTGCCCAGAACATGCGTATCAGCTCCGACAACCTTAACCGGGTTCTGCGGGAAAATGGTGTTAATCCCGACACGTTAAAAGACAGGCTTCGGGCTTCTATTGCATGGGGAAATGTTGTCAGGGGAACCATTGCCGCTCGAATACAAATTTCAGATGTGGAGTTGGAAGCGCGCGCCGCTGCTCAGGTCAGCGAAGCTGATGGGTTTGATTATATCCTCAAGGAAATATTGTTTATTATCCCGACAGGTTCAGGGATTTCAAATTCACGCCGCACTGCAGAGGCCAACCGCTATCGCCGGGCATTTGCCGGTTGTGACAGCGCCGTTGAGCTATCTCTTTCCTATAAAGATGCTGCTGTAATTGACCTTGGCCGCCGCCACGCAACCCAGTTGCCCGATGCAATTTCTTCGCAACTGGCGCGCCTTGATGTGGGAGGCATAACCGCGCCACGAGTTGTCGCAAATGGAGTGTCTATGCTGGCAGTCTGTTCAAAAAACGTGGCTCAGGATTTGTCATTTGTGACCAGTGAACTTCGCCAAGAGGTTGGCACCGACCTGTTGCAGGTAGAAGCTGATAAATATCTGGACGAGTTGCGTGATAAAGCCAGCATTGTTAATCGCTAGGATTGGGCAATCTGATCATTGTTCTTGAGTTGTAGAATTTGACTTTTTAGATTATGGGAACAAATCCAGAATCAAGGTCAATAATTGCGCGGATGCAAACGAGGCAATCAATGACGCCATTGGCCATCAGTATTGGGGAAGCGGCGGGAATTGGCCCTGATCTGATATTGCAGATTTATTCCGGGCGCAGCCAGATATCCCTGCCCGTGTTCATCGTCTATGGCAATTTAGAGTTTTTGCGAGCAAGGGCCAAACGTCTGGGGCTATCAATAAAAATCGAGCCATCCTCGCCCGATAAGGCCCATGAAATATTTAGCTATGCCTTACCGGTTATGGATATGGGAGAAAGCGTTTTAGATAGTCCGGGAATTATCTGCGAGGCAGGCTCTAAGATGGCAATGCAAGCCATAATCCGCGCCACCAAAGATTGTCTGGCAGGGGATTGTCGGGCGCTGGTTACGGCTCCTATCAACAAGAAAGCTTTAATGGATGTGGGATTTAAGCATCCGGGGCACACTGAATTTCTCGCTCACCTGTGTTCTGATGGTGATGATGAGCCAACTCCAATAATGATGTTGGTCAATAATGATCTAAGGGTTGTTCCCCTGAGCATTCATTTGGCGCTTAGTGAAGTACCAAAACTCATCAGTGTAGAAATGATCTTGCGCAAAACCCGCATTGTTGATCAGGATTTAAAGTCGCGGTTTGGGATTTCTGAGCCGAAAATTGCCATATGCGGGCTTAATCCCCACGCCGGAGAAGATGGGGCATTTGGGCGCGAAGAAATCGATATAATTTCTCCAGCGATTGCATTGCTAAAACTTGAGGGAGTGGATGTTTATGGTCCCTTCCCGGCTGATACGGCGTTTTATCCGCCCAATTGGCGCCAATATGATGTGGTGATTGCCATGTATCATGATCAGGCTTTGATCCCCATTAAAACCATTGCCTTTGAAGAGGCCGTCAACATTACTCTTGGCCTGCCAATCGTGCGCACCTCACCCGATCATGGCACGGCATTTGACATTGCAGGAAAAAATATTGCCAGCAGCAAAAGCATGCTGGCGGCAATTAACGCAGCTGATCAGATGACTGGCGAACATAAAAAGCAAGCCCGATGAGCAAGCTGGATGCCCTGCCCCCATTGCGTGAAATTATCAGTGATCACGGCCTGAATGCACGCAAGGAGTTGGGCCAGAACTTTCTGCTTGATTTGAACCTGACTGATCGCATCGCTCGTACATCGGGAGATTTAAGCGGCGTTACGGTAATTGAAGTGGGACCGGGACCGGGGGGACTTACCCGATCTTTGCTGGCAGCCGGAGCCAAAAAAGTTATTGCCATTGAGCGGGACCAAAGATTACAACCGATTTTGCAGCAAATTCGTGAGGTGAGCGATGGACGGCTCGAATTCATCATGGCTGACGCTCTGGAAGTGAACTACCCGGAACTGGCAGACGGGCCGACCCGTATCATTGCTAATCTGCCCTATAATATCGCCACGCCCCTGTTGAGCAATTGGCTGACAAAGGGGGATTGGCCACCGTTTTTTCAAAGCCTGACCCTGTTGTTTCAAAAGGAAGTTGCCCAAAGGATTTGCGCGCCCGCTGGCAGCAAACCGTTTGGGAGACTTGGGGTTTTGTGTGGATGGCGTAGCGATGCCCATATTGCATTTGATATCAATGCCAGCGCCTTTACCCCGCCACCAAAAGTCACCTCGTCGCTTGTGCATCTGGTGCCAAAATCAGACGCGAGGCCAACCGAGGTGGCGCTGCTTGAAGAGGTAACAAGGGCAGCATTTGGGCAGCGCCGAAAGATGATTAGACAAAGTTTAAAACCCCTTGGAGTGCCGGTTGATGATTTATTGCTCGCAACAGGATTGCTTGGAACCGAGCGGGCGGAGGTTCTGCCAATCTCCACATTTCTTGATATTGCCCAGCATTTGAAAAAAGTCAGGGCCGAGGCTGGTCAAGATAAAGCCCAAAAATACTGATCCATTTATACAATTATCAAAGTGAATCAATCTGACTCTGCAAGCCTTTGATAAATTTACTCAAATCAGTCTGGCGGGTACGGGCGACCCGGGCGGTTTGTAAAATTTTTGTAACCTGATCACAGGTTTCATCCAGATTGTCATTGACCAGGACATAATCATATTCGGCCCAATGCTCAATTTCGATGCGGGCGTTTTGCAAGCGCTTATCGATAACCTCTTTGGTGTCCAAAGCTCTGGAAATCAGGCGTTGGCGCAGTTCCAAAATAGAAGGGGGCAGCAAAAATATGGAAACCATTTCAGAGCGCCGTTTTTCGTATAATTGTTGCGTGCCCTGATAATCAATGTCAAAAACCACATCATTGCCATTGGCGATCAACCGATCTACTCCGGCGGCGGGGGTGCCATAATAGTTGGAATGAACTTTTGCCCATTCCAGCAATTTACCCTGTTCTCGCATGGCTTCAAATTCTGCCATACCAACAAAATAATAGTCTTTGCCCTCGACCTCGCCTTCGCGCATTTTGCGGGTAGTAACTGAAACCGACATGGTGAGATTTTTTTGGTCCGCCAGCAAGCGGCGGGTGATCGAGGACTTACCAGCACCCGATGGCGAAGCAATAACCAGCATGACGCCATGTCGTGAAAATTCCATTCTAGTGTTTCCCAATCAGTCAAAATTCAGCTTGTTCAAACCCATTCAAATCTGAGTCTGAAAACCTAAGCAACTGCGAGCGCCTTTTTTTGTGGGTTTAGCGGCAGGATTTATTCAATATTTTGCACCTGCTCACGCAACTGATCTATTGATGATTTCAGGTCCAGACCTATTGTGGTCAGTTCTACCGCATGGCTTTTCGAGCAAAGAGTGTTGGCCTCGCGATTAAATTCCTGAGCAAGAAAGTCCAGTTTACGCCCCGCAGGCCCACCAAAAGCTATCAATTGACGCGCTGATTTCACATGGGAAAAAAGCCGGTCCAACTCTTCTCTTATATCGGCTTTTGTTGCCAGAATAAGTGCCTCATGATGCAGACGCTCTTCAGATAAAACTGATCCGGCTTCACTTAAATCACCAATCTGGCGCGAAATCCGTTCAACAAAAACTTCTCGGCGTCTTGATGGGTGATCTTCGGCTGCGCGGGTAAGATTTTCGATCTCATCAATGCGGGTTGAAATGAATTCGCTCAACCGGGCACCTTCAAACTGGCGCGCCTGTACCAGATCATCAATGCAGGTGTGCAGCAAAGACAATATAGCGTTGTGCAGGTTTTCTTCTGCCTCAGCGCTCAGGGGTTTCTCGCGGGTTTCCAGCACGCCCTTGATGGCAAGAATACCATCAAGGCGCGGTCGATCAGCCTCAATCTTTCCAGACAGAGCATCCAAGGCATCGAGTACTGCGCCAAGTGCCTGCTGGTTAATCTCCAATTGAGAGCCACCCACATCGCGCTGACAGCTAATCGAGCAGGATATTGATCCACGCACCAGCCTATCCGCCAGCATGCGCCTGATCTGGGATTCCAAAGGATCAAGCCCCGGCCCAACGCGCATCCGGATGTCCAGACCGCGTGAATTTACAGATTTAATCTCAATTTGAATATTTGCGCCCTCAACGGAATCACCAGCGCGGGCATAGCCAGTCATACTGGCCAGTTTTTTTGTTACAGGTCTCATTTTTTTCTTACTCACTTAACTTTTGCCCCCCCGAACACGCCGCGACCATGAAACGGCATATTTTAGTATCTGAGGTCTACAGATGCATTCAGGAATATTTTTCGACCCTAAATTACATTCCTAAACCCCGGACAATTTTGAATAGGGCAATTCAATTAAAAATTTCACCCTATTGGACAATTATTTTTCCTAACCGTTGCTTTCAACCGATTGTGCCTGCTCTTGCTGCAACGCATCACGGGCAGCCTCTGCTTCAGCTTCCTCTTGAGCAAGCTCTTCTTGCGCAAGCTCTTCGGCCTTGGCCGCTTCTGCCGCTGCTGCTGCCATTTCGCGCTCAATTACGCGCCAACGGGCAACATTGATCTGATGTTGAGCATAAGTATTGGCAAAAACATGACCGCCGGTGCCATCTGCAACAAAAAACAGTGCTTCTGTGTCATCGGGGTCAACCACGGCCCGCATTGCAGCAACACCGGGATTGGCAATTGGCGTGGGGGGAAGCCCATCAATCTGATAGGTATTATAGGGAGTTTTTTCGTCAATTTCCGAACGTCGCAATCCACGCCCCAATGAACCCTGACCATTGGTAATTCCATAAATTATCGTTGGGTCGGATTGCAAACGCATGCCAATATTCATCCGATTGATAAACACCCCTGCCACCCCTGCCCTCTCGGCACCGATGCCAGTTTCCTTTTCGACAATCGAGGCTAAAATAACCATCTCTTCAACAGAGTTTAAGGGGAGATCAGGGGAGCGGGTTTCCCAAATTTGTGCAACCTCGACATCAAAAGCCTCGCGCATGCGATCAATAACCAGTTGACGATCTGAACCGCGCTCAAAACTATAGGTATTTGGCAATAGCGAGCCTTCGGCAGGAATTTCAGTTATTTCTCCCGTAAGATTTGGAGCTGCATTTATCCTTTGCACAGCCTCCCAAGATGTCAGCCCCTCGGGAATGGTGACCGAATAGGTTATGGCCCGCCCCTCAGTAATCTCCAGAATAATATCGGCCATTGATGCGTTGGCAGCGATTTGATATTCACCGGCCCGGATGGAAGATTGCTTGCGCTGAAGTGTGGCGCCGAACTGGAATATCCAGCGATCGGCAATCAGATTTGCCGTTTCAAGGCGATTGGCAACTGCGGCCAACCCGATCCCTTGCTCAACCAGAAAAACCCTGTCCTCACCCATGGGACCTTCGGCATAATAGCGCTGGGTAGCCACAAAGAAGATACCACCTGCCACGAGAACTCCGAGCACAACCATTGTAAGTAAAGCATTAACAAGCTCTAAAAAGCCATTGCGTGAACGGCGTTTTTTCTTAAGTTTTTTCTGGCGAGCATTCATAGACATTATTCAAAGTCTCCAACAGGTCTAGGATCGAATGGGCTAATTGACGATTGGTGTTGTGATTATTAATATCAGATTGCGTTCACAAAAGGCCAATCAACTCACCCGACGAAAAATCAGTGAGGCATTGGTTCCGCCAAAACCAAATGAATTTGAAAGAACCGTATCAATCTGCTTTTTCACCGGTTTATTTGGGGCAAGATTTATAACCGTTTCAACCGAAGGATTATCCAGATTTATGGTTGGCGGGGCAATATTGTCACGAATTGCCAGCAGGGAGAATATGGCCTCAACTGCACCTGCTGCGCCCAAAAGATGTCCAATGGCGGACTTGGTTGAGGACATGACAACACCATTTGCCGCTTCCCCTAAAAGGCGGGTTACCGCACCAAGCTCAATTTCATCTCCAAGGGGAGTTGAAGTGCCATGGGCGTTTATATAGTCAATTTCTGCCGGTGTAATTTCAGCGCGTTTAATGGCCGCTGCCATGGAACGAAATCCACCATTTCCATCGCTGGCCGGCGCTGTTATGTGGTGGGCATCGCCGCTAAGGCCATAGCCAATTACTTCCCCGTAAATTTTGGCTCCACGGGCTTTTGCATGCTCGAATTCTTCCAGCATCACAACCCCTGCCCCTTCGCCCATGACAAAACCATCCCGGTCTTTATCATAGGGGCGTGAAGCCATTTCAGGGCGATCATTAAATCCGGTGGACAGAGCACGGCTGGCAGCAAAGCCAGCAATCGAAAGGCGATTTAGCGGACTTTCAGCTCCCCCCGCCAACATGACATCGGCATCATCAAGCATAATCATGCGTGCCGCATCGCCAATGGCATGGCAGCCGGTGGAGCAGGCGGTGGCAACCGCGTGATTTGGACCGCGCAGACCATGACGAATAGAAACATATCCAGAGGGCAGGTTTATCAATCGACCGGGAATGAAAAACGGGCTGATACGGCGCGGGCCACGAGCTTCAAGGGTTAGAGCTGCCTCGGCAATTCCGCCAATTCCCCCGATACCAGAACCAATCATCACCCCTGTGCGTTCTTGTTGCTCTTGGGTTTTTGCCTCATAGCCCGCATCGCTGAGAGCTTGTGTCGCGGCTGACATGGCATAGACAATAAAGGGATCAACCTTGCGCTGGTCCTTGGGCTCCATCCAGTCGTCAGGGGCAAATTTGCCCTCGCTGGTGGTCCCTAATGGAATATGGCAGGCAATCTGGCAGGCCAGATCGTCTACCTGAAATCCTTCAATGCGTGACGCACCGCTTTTTCCGTTGAGAATATTTGCCCAAACAGGCTCGATTCCAACACCAAGCGGTGAGACAATTCCCATGCCTGTAACAACAACACGGCGCATTTTCATGGATTAAAACCCCATACCAAGAGGTGTTAGGGTCAAAACCTATTATTTTCAACTACTCTGCGCAAGTTGATTTTGCCCCTGAACAGGCGCAAACACGCAGGAAACCCGATGGTTTTTAAGGGCTTGCAACGCATTCAGAGATAAAATCAACAGCGCAGAATTGCATGAGATTAATAAGTCCTGCCCCTAAGCTGTGGCCTTGGTCAAAAAATCAACAGCATTGCCAAAGGTTTGAATGGTTTCAGCGGCATCATCGGGAATTTCAACAGAAAATTCTTCTTCAAACGCCATAACCAATTCAACCTGATCGAGCGAATCGGCGCCCAAATCGTCAATGAAACTAGCCTTGTCGGTGACTTTATCGGCTTCAACGTTCAAGTGTTCAACAACAATCTTGCGCACGCGGTCTGCGACATCGCTCATATTCAAATCCTTTTTTCTATAAGTCCATAATTTTATATGTTTAACCGTTCCAGCAGAATATTTCCATACCAAGAATTTCTATATCTGATATTTCCTTAACGAATATCTCCAAACCATGTATTTCAAATACTCAGTATTTCGAATATCCGGCACTTCAAATGCCCTGTATTTCAACATCACACACCAGACCATGGCAAATCACCAATAGTCCGGCACCTGAACGATCGTTGGCCCCTCTCAGGAAATTGGGGCCTAACATACTTTTTTAGCTTTGACCATATCGCAACAGGGGAGTTTTTGACCGCGTTATTGTTTTTTTTAATTCCTGCAATATCAGGGGTCAGATCATCAGCATGCCGCCATTTACGTTTAGAGTATGCCCGGTAATGTATCCCGATGTATCAGAAGCCAAAAACAAAGTGGATGCCGCAACTTCTTTTGCCGTACCTAAACGCGCAGCAGGAATTTGAGCCATAATAGCGTCCCGCTGTTTTTCATTCAGTTCATCGGTCATAGCGGATGCAATAAAACCCGGAGCGATTGAATTTACTGTAATGTTGCGTGATGCAACTTCCTGAGCCAAGGATTTTGACATGCCGATCAATCCGGCTTTGGAGGCAGCGTAATTTGCCTGCCCGCCATTGCCTGCAACTCCGACCACCGAGGATATGCCAATGATGCGACCATATCTTTGTTTCATCATCGGGCGAAGCACTGATCTGGAAAGACGAAATGCTGCGGTGAGATTTACCAGCATCACCCGGTCCCACTCATCGTTCTTCATGCGCATAAAAATATTATCGCGGGTCATACCGGCATTATTGACTAAAATATCAATGCCGGACATGGCCTCGAGTGCTCTTGGCACCAGTTGATCCACCGCATCGAGGTCCGAAAGATCGCAGGGAAGTATATGGGTAACGCCCTTGATTTCAGCGTTAAGCTTTTCAAGCTTTTCAACCCTTGTGCCGCTTAAACAAACCTGGGCCCCCGCCTCTGACAGGGTTTTGGCAATTTCCCAACCAATGCCACCGCTGGCTCCGGTCACCAGAGCGCGTTTGCCGCTTAAATCAAACATTATTTTCTCCGTTAGCATTCTCGTCGTTAGTATTCTCGCCAGCAATTTTTTCGACAATCGCCTCGATATCCGCCGGTGTTCCCACCGCCAACGCTTCCATATTGCGATTAATGCGGCGCGCAAGCCCCGTAAGCACCCGACCGGACCCAACTTCAAGAAGCTGAGTGACTTCGCCAGTTTCACCCAACCAATTGATCACTTCACGCCAGCGCACCATGGAAGTCACCTGTTCAATAAGGCATTTGCGGATTTGGGCGGCACCGGTCAAAGGATTGGCTAAAACATTGCAAATAATGGGCACAACAGGGTCTTTCATTTGCACCAGAGCCAGAGCCTGCTCCATTTCCTCAGCGGCCGGAGCCATTAAAGAGCAATGAAAAGGAGCGCTGACGGGCAGCATTATGGCACGTTTGGCACCGGCGGTTTTTGCCAGTTCAACAGCGCGCTCAATGGCAGCGCTGGCACCGGAAATCACCACCTGCCCCGGAGCATTGTCATTTGCAACTTCACAGACGCCGCTTTGACTGGCGGTTTTGGCAATTTCGATAACCGCTGGAAGTTCAAGCCCCAAAATTGCCGCCATGGAACCAGCCCCAACCTCGACTGCCCTTTGCATTGCATCACCTCGGGTGCGCAATAACCGAGCGGCATCGGATATGGAGAATGTGCCGGCAGCGCACAGGGCCGAATACTCCCCAAGGGAATGCCCGGCAACAAATGCGCCGTGTTTTTCAATACTTATACCCTTAGCTTCAAGCACTTTGATTGCTGCAAGTGAAACTGCCATTAAAGCTGGCTGGGCATTTCGTGTCAGACGTAACTTATCTTCGGAGCCTTCAAATATCAGAGTTGAAAGGCTTTCTCCAAGCGCTTCGTCAACCTCTTCAAACACCTGTTTTGCCTCGGCAAAATCCTGAAATAACTCCAACCCCATGCCGATAGCCTGAGATCCCTGACCGGGAAAGGTGAATGCGCGTTTGATCATTATTTACACCGTGGTTGTGTTGTATTTATCATTAAATTGTGTCGCGTTAGCGCCAACTTGCATTTGCCGGATTTATTTATGTGTAGACCCAGATCGGGCAAGTTTTTTGACAAAGGGTAACATATTGCCCGCAAAAGCCAGTTGCAAGTGATTAAAAGACCAACAAACAGCTTGCGTTTTTAATCAACTAGCCATATGACGCGCGAAGCATTTGTTTGGCCGGGGGCTGAACGGAGGGTCGTTTTGTTTTGACTGGTTGGAAAATTTTCTCAACTGCCTCCCGTGTTCCCGCTCTTTTGAAGAATTCTTTGGACGCCTTTTTCGGATGTTTCAAAGAGGCTTTGCGCCAAAAAATGATCGTGAAAACTTGAAAAGGAAAAGGCGTCTATGGCTTTTTATGAACATATATATATTGCCCGGCAGGATGTGTCAGCGCAACAGGTTGAGGAATTAACCGCAAATCTCATCAAAATTCTTGAGGAAAACGGCGGTTCTGTCGCCTCAAAAGAATATTGGGGCCTTAAAACTCTGGCCTATCGCATTCGCAAAAACCGCAAGGGTCATTATTCGCTGTTCAACATCGAAGCACCCCACGCTGCCATGGAAGAAATGGAGCGCCAGATGCGGATCAATGAGGACATTTTGAGATTTTTGACCCTTAGAGTTGAAACCTTGAACGATGGTCCATCGGTAATGATGCAAAAACGTGACCGGGATGATCGCTCTGATCGTCGCCCACGCCGCTAACAAAAAGGAACTTGAGTTATGGCTATTAGAGATCTCACAGCCGTTCAGGCACGTCGTCCTTTTCAGCGTCGTCGCAAAACCTGTCCGTTTACAGGGCCAAACGCACCCTCCATCAACTATCTGGATGTGCGCCTGTTGCAGCGCTATGTCTCAGAACGTGGTAAAATCGTTCCGAGCAGAATAACCGCCGTTTCAGCCAAAAAACAACGCGAACTGGCAAAAGCCATCAAACGCGCCCGTTTTCTTGGTCTGTTGACCTTCGCAGAAAAATAATCGAAAAAAATCAGTTTTTCGTTGGAACCCAAAAATATTTTTTGGGATTTCTAACCGCAAAGCGGCAAGTAACTGACCGCAAGCGGGACAGCACGCAGGAGAAAATATTATGAAAGTCATTCTTCTTGAAAGAGTGGGCCGCCTTGGCACCATCGGGGATGAAGTTAACGTAAAAAGTGGCTTTGGCCGCAACTATCTTTTGCCCCAGGGCAAAGCGATACGCGCCAATGAAGCCAACCGCGCCAGGTTTGAAGCCGAACGCGAAGTAATCGAAAAACGCAACGAAGACCGGCGCAATGAAGCAGCTGGTATCGCTGATGGCCTCAATGGGGCAAATGTCGTGATGATCCGGCAGGCATCAGAAGCGGGAACGCTTTATGGGTCAGTATCATCGCGCGATATCTCAGACGGGCTTAGCGATAATGGATTTAGTGTTGTTCGCAGCGCCATTGATCTGCCACTGCCCATCAAAACTGTGGGCATTCACGAGGTTTCGCTAAAACTTCATGCCGAAGTTGAAGTGGTTGTAAACGTAAACGTGGCCCGTTCAGAAGCAGAAGCACAACGTCAGGAAGCGGGGGAAGATATGACCGTTGCCAGCTTTGATGATGATATTGCCGAAAAAGCTGAACCTGAAGATGAAACATCTGAAACCGAAGAAGATGATGCCTCTGAAGAAGAAGCTGCATCTGAAGAAGGCGCTGAAAGCGAAGAAGCAACATCTGAGGAAGTTTCTGAAGACGACACTTCAAAAGACGACGAATAAGTTTTTCTTTTTAAGACTCTTCGTTCAATCAATAAATTTAAAACCGGGCACTGCTCGGTTTTTTTTGTTTAAGAGCAAAAAACGAGTAATTGATGAGTTTTGCCAAAACATCTGCAAATTATTGCGATACGATGAAAGCAAGTCAGATGATTCGCAAATCACATCTTTTAGAAAAAGCGAAAACTTTTGCAAAATAAATTTATCCCCGCTGTTAACACGAAAAAAAAGAATTAATTTTTTTGGGCGGTTAATTTACGTATTCGGCCTACCGTGCGGCGCTCAATTGTGGTTAAAAAGTGGCAAGAAGCATCGTCAAAAGATTTCGGCATGAAGCGCTGATTTTGCATACTGGCTTGAGCGAATTTGATATCCGTGTCGGGTGAATAAAATTGTAGCTGCGGTCAACCTTAGATCTCAAATTAATTGGAAAATTTTATGGACGCAGTGCGCCAGTTACATCCGGAGGAAAAAGAGGGCTCCTACAGGCTTGCGCCCCATAATATTGATGCTGAGCAGGCAATGCTTGGGGCAATACTGGTAAATAATGAAGCATTTTTCAGAGTTTCTGACTTTTTGGAAAAAGAACATTTTTATGAAGCTGTGCATCAGGAAATTTATGAGGTTTTGGGCAAAATCGTCCGTGCCGGAAAAACCGCAACCCCGATAACCGCTAAAACTTTTTTGCCTGATGAATTGATCGAAAACGTCTCGATGGCACAATATCTGGCCCGTCTCGCGGCCGAAGCAACCACGGTCATCAACGCCTATGATTACGGACAGACAATTTATGATCTGGCTCTTGAGCGCGCCCTTATCCAAATCGGGGAAGAAATGGTCGAAGTGGCCTATGATCGCGATGTGGAATTAACCCCCAGCTCCCAGATTGAAGCGGCAGAACGTCAGCTGTTCGATCTGGCGGAAAAGGGGCGATATGACGGGGGATTTCAAGGCTTTAATACCGCTTTACGCGATGCAATCGCCATGGCTGGAGAAGCCTATAAACGTGATGGCGGGCTTTCGGGAATTGCCACAGGTCTAAGTGATCTTGATCGCTTGATGGGCGGTTTACAAAAATCGGATTTGATTATTCTTGCGGCCCGCCCCGCTATGGGCAAAACCGCCCTGGCCACCAATCTGGCTTTTCATGTGGCAAAATCCTATAAATCCTCAACCCTGCCCGATGGTCGCATCAAGGCTGATGATGGGGGAATTGTCGGGTTCTTTTCTTTGGAAATGAGTTCTGAGCAATTAGCAACCAGAATTCTTGCCGAGCAATCCGGCATTTCGTCATCGGAAATCCGCCGTGGGAATATTCACGAGAGCCAGTTTTCAACACTCGTTGACACCTCTAATGTGCTGGCACAAGTGCCCCTTTATATTGATGATACCGGTGGCATTTCAGTTTCTCAATTGTCGGCCCGGGCCAGAAGATTAAAAAGACAAAAAGGGCTGGACCTGTTGATCGTCGACTATTTGCAGCTTCTTTCAGGCTCATCAAAAAACTCCAATACCAACCGGGTGCAGGAATTGACTGAGATCACCACATCGCTAAAAGCTCTGGCCAAAGAGCTGGAAGTGCCTATTATCGCCCTCTCCCAGCTCTCCCGACAGGTTGAAAACCGTGACGACAAACGGCCGCAACTCTCAGATTTGCGTGAATCGGGTTCCATCGAGCAGGATGCGGATGTGGTGATGTTTATTTATCGCGAAGAATATTATTTGAAAAACAAACAGCCCAAAGAAGGCACCAACGAGCACACTATTTGGATAGAAGAAATGGAAAAAGCCCACGGTGTCGCCGATGTGATTATCGGCAAGCAGCGCCATGGTCCTACCGGTACGATATCGTTGGCGTTTGTGGATCATTTGACCAGATTTTCAAATCTGGCCCGAACAGAGTATTCTTCTCAGCGAATCGACAATTAGGGTCACGATCCTTTTGGGGTACGGCTTTAATATTTGGGGAAAACAAACCTATTCAACCAAGTGTGCATTTGGATTATTGAACTGCGCGCATTTTTGGACAATTTTTGCATCTGTTTATTGATGCGATTATTTTAGGTTTCAAAATGATACGGATTTTTGTGTGAGCGCAGATATTGGACAATTTAGCGGCCGTCTAACCATTGACTTAGGTGCGATTGCTCGCAACTGGAAAGGTCTGGACGCAATATCAGCCAATTCCCTGACGGCGGCGGTTGTAAAAGCCAACGCCTATGGATGTGGAATGGAACGGGTTGCAGCAACTCTGTCGCATGCCGGAGCGCAATTCTTTTTTGTTGCTACCCCTGATGAAGGCCTGGCGCTGCGCACCCAAATGCCTGACGCTCATATTTTTATTCTCAATGGGCTGTTTGCGGGCGCTGGTAAATTATACACCCAGCACAATCTGATGCCCGTTATAAATTCATTGCCAATGCTAAATGAATGGCTGGCGATCTGTATTGAGGCAGGGGAAGCATTGCCGGCCGGTTTTCAGTTTGATACGGGAATGAACCGGCTGGGTTTTAGGCTTCAGGATATTTCCATTATACAAAGCCGGATAAAAGAAACCGGATATCAGCCTCAGGTAATCATGAGCCATCTGGCCTGCGCCGATATTCCAGCCCATGAAAAAAACGCCACCCAAAGAGCGCTTTTTCAATCGGTAATTGCTCAGTTTCCGCAAATTCCTGCATCTTTGGCCAATTCTGCAGGGATTTTAGGCGGGCGGGAAAATCATTTTCAAATGGTAAGGCCCGGAATATCCCTTTATGGAGGGCGCGCAGTTCAGGGGCGGCCAAACCCCATGGCAGGCGTTGTAACTTTAGAAATGCCGCTCATACAAATCAGAGAAGCCAGAACCGGTGAAAGTGTCGGTTATGGCGCTACCCAAACATTAAACAGGGATAGTCGATTGGCAATTGTTGGCGCAGGATATAGTGACGGAATATTGCGTTCAGCCTCGTCATCAACCGCACGTTCTGGCGGATTTGTTGCCATTGGAGGAAAGCTGGCGCCCATATTAGGCCGTGTTTCCATGGATACAATAATTGTTGATATTACAGAACTTGGCCCCAATATTCCCGATCCGGGCGAAATGATTGAAATAATCGGGCCAAACATTTCTATTGACGATCTGGCTGATGCCAGTGGCACTATCGGTTATGAAATTCTAACCTCGCTGCATGGCCGATATAATCGTTTTTATCGTGATGAAAACGGCAATTTGAGCGAAGGCTGAACTTAAAGCTAAGGCTGAACAGCGAGAAAGGCATTTTTAAATTGGCGCGACTAAAAACCAGCTTCACCTGTCAGAATTGTGCTGCCAGCTATACCAAATGGAATGGCAAGTGCGAAAATTGCGGCGAATGGAACTCTATTGTTGAAGAACTAACGGGTGGTGGAATTGGGGCCGGGCCAAAATCTGTCAAAGCGGGCGGATATGGAGCCAAGTTGGTTTCTCTGGCTGGAAAAAGCGAAGACGCCATAAGAATTAAATGCGGCATTGACGAGCTGGATCGGGTAACCGGGGGTGGTTTTGTTAAGGGCAGTGCTATTCTGGTTGGCGGCGATCCGGGCATTGGCAAATCAACACTACTATTGCAGTGCGCAGCAAAACTGGCCGACAAAGGCCATCGGGTAATCTATGTTTCCGGAGAAGAGGCCATCGCCCAGGTGCGATTGCGCGCCAAACGGCTGGGGGTTGAAAAAAGCGCCGTTGAACTGGCGGCAGAAACCAATGTGGAAACCATTCTGGCAACTCTTGAGCAAAACCAGCAGGCCGACCTTATCATCATTGATTCCATTCAAACCCTATGGACAGATCGGGTTGATAGCGCTCCGGGAACCGTAACTCAGGTCAGAACCTCGGCTCAGGCCATGACCAAATACGCCAAAAAAACCGGAGCGGCGGTGGTTCTGGTGGGTCATGTAACCAAAGACGGCCAAATCGCGGGGCCAAGAGTTGTTGAACATATGGTGGATGCGGTGCTGTATTTTGAAGGCGATGCCAGCCACACTTTTCGTATTTTGCGCGGGGTCAAAAACCGCTATGGGGCAACCGATGAAATAGGTGTGTTTGAAATGACGCAATTGGGGTTGAGGGAAGTAAATAATCCCAGCGCTTTATTTTTGGATCAGCGCGACGAAGGGGCTGCCGGATCGGCAGTATTTGCGGGGATGGAAGGCACAAGGCCATTGCTGATTGAAATTCAGGCTCTGGTTTCCCCCTCTCCGCTTGGCACTCCGCGCCGGGCGGTTGTGGGCTGGGACGGGGCGCGGCTGGCAATGATTTTGGCGGTGCTTGAAAGCCGTTGCGGGGTAAAAATCGGAGCCAATGACATATATCTCAACGTTGCTGGCGGCTTAAAAATCAGTGAACCGGCGGCAGATCTGGCGGTGGCTGCGGCGCTTATTTCTTCGCTTACCGGCGCACCATTGCCATCGGAGGCCGTATATTTTGGCGAAATTTCCCTTTCAGGGGGCGTAAGGCCGGTCGTACATTCTTCGATCAGGGTGCGCGAAGCGGCAAAGCTGGGTTTTAAGCAAGCTCATACGGGCAAAGGAGCAAAAGACGCTTTAAGCAAAGGCGCGCAAAAATCCCTGACATTGCATCAGTTTTCTTCACTTGGTGAACTTGCGGGGCGCATTGCGGCCAGTAAAAAACCCTGATGATTTTTAATGCCATGCAAAAATTGTGCTTCTAGCTACAGTACGGGCCAGTTTCAACGGATTGTATAGCACGCAACTGCCCCCTTCAGCGCCCTAAGCGCGCCAAAAGAGCAACAGTTTTTGCAAAAAAACTTAATTGATTCCCATTGGATTGCACCAAGAGCTTGGATTCTGCATAAATTGAGAGTAAACGATTTTTAACACTGACATAATTTGGAAAAAATTCATGCTAACGGCGTTTGATGTAGGCATTGGCCTGCTGGTTTTTATTTCAGCAATTCTTGCAACCGCACGCGGGCTTACCCGTGAAGTGCTTTCCCTTGGTACATGGGCCGGCTCGGCTTTGTTTGCCGTATGGATGTGGCAAACCCAGCCCGAAATTGCCCGCGCATATATCAGTGAAGAGCTGGTAGCGGACATTGCCACCGTCATCGTATCATTCATTATTTCGTTGATCGTGCTGCATTTGATCACAGTGAAGGTTGCAGATTTTGTGGTTGATTCACGAATTGGCCCGCTTGATCGCACGTTGGGATTTGTTTTTGGTGCCTTGCGCGGCGCACTTATCGGGGTAGTTGCGGTGGTGTTTGGCCAGTGGCTGTTGGGCAATTCTCTACCCGCATGGGCATCAGAATCGCGCTCATTGCCGGTTCTTTCTTCGCTCGGCGATAGCTTAATTGTTGCTTTGCCTGATAATCTTGAGCAACAAATCACCGATATATTGCAGCGCGGCGGGCAGGAAACAGATATTTTGCCACAGGAAAATACCGAAGAAGAACTGGATAATGGCACAAATGCCGGAGAAGTTCCTCTAACAACGCCTGCATAGTAATCTAGGGTCAGGACCCTAGTTTTTTACGTTTAAGAACTTTTTCCAGCCGTTGAAATCCCACTTAAAAGGGATTTAAAATGGAATTTATGATTCTATTGTCCGATGTTTCAAATATATCGGGACACATAACAATGAAAGCATATAAAAAGTGGGTTCTTTAGACACCCCGATAAGTTCGCCTCGGCCGCTTCTCCAACAACGCGAAGCGGTGCACGCTGACGAAGATTTTGACCTTGAAGGAGACACGCTGCGTGAAGAATGTGGCGTGTTTGGCATTTTGGGCCATGAAGACAGCGCAACCCTGACAGCACTTGGTCTGCATGCTTTGCAGCATCGGGGGCAGGAAGCCGCGGGAATTGTTAGTTTTGACGGCAAACAATTCCATTCCGAGCGGCGCATGGGGCTGGTGGGAGATCATTTTACCGATAGTTCGGTTATGGAAAAACTGCCCGGAAATTCAGGCATCGGGCATGTGCGCTATTCAACCACCGGCGAAACAATTCTTCGTAATGTACAGCCGATGTTTGCCGAGCTGAACGCCGGGGGCATAGCCATCGCCCATAATGGCAATTTCACCAATAGTATGACTTTAAGGCGCCAGATTATCGAGCAGGGTGCGATCTGCCAATCGACATCAGATAGTGAAGTGGTGCTGCATCTGATCGCCAAGGCCAAGCAAAAAGATTCTGCTGCCCGTTTTGTGGAAGCAATTGCGCAGGTTGAGGGCGGATATGCCATAGTTGCATTAACCCGAAACAAGCTGATTGGCGCGCGCGATACCAACGGAATTCGCCCCCTGGTTTATGGTGAGTTTGAAGGCAACCCGATATTTGCTTCTGAAACCTGCGCCTTGGATATTATCGGGGCAAAATTTATCAGGGATGTAAAGCCGGGTGAAATCATCATCTGCGAGCGCCAGATGGATGGGGAAATAAAGGTTCGCAGCCAAATGCTGCCCGATGCGGGACCTGAGCGGCTGTGCCTGTTTGAATATGTTTATTTTTCACGCCCTGATTCCATTGTCGGTGGCCGCTCCGTATATTCGGTGCGAAAGCGCATGGGGGCAAACCTTGCCGACGAGGCCGGAGTGGAGGCCGATGTCGTGGTGCCGGTTCCCGATGGCGGTGTTCCGGCAGCTTTGGGCTATTCTCAGGCCTCTGGCATTCCGTTTGAATATGGCATAATCCGCAATCATTATGTGGGGCGAACCTTTATCGAGCCAAACCAGCGCATTCGCGCGCTTGGTGTGCGCCTTAAACATTCGGCGAACCGGGATCAGTTAAAGGGAAAGCGTGTAATTCTTGTGGATGATTCCATTGTTCGGGGCACCACATCCCATAAAATCGTGCAACTGGTTCGCGATGCGGGGGCCAGCGAAGTGCATCTGCGAGTGGCCAGTCCACAAATTACCCACCCGGATTTTTATGGTATTGATACCCCGGACCGGGAAAAACTGTTGGCCAACCGCTTTGAAAGCATGCAGGAAATGTGTGATTTTATCGGCGCCGATACGCTGGAATTCTTATCCATTGAAGGAATTTATCAGGCGGTGGGAGAGAAGAAACGCAATCCGAACAATCCCCAGTTTACCGATCATTGTTTTACCGGCGATTATCCAACCATCCTGACCGATCTTGATAAATCCGGCATGCCGACCCGGATTAATGCCCTGCTCAAAGAAGCAATTTAGGGGTAGAACTCAACCAAAGCGAAGCAATTCATGACAAAAAATACTGATCTTGCAGGCAAAATCGTGCTTGTTACCGGCGCCTCCAGAGGTATTGGATATGCGGCAGCCATCGAGGCGGCGGCGCGGGGCGCTCATATTGTTGCCGTGGCTCGAACCGTTGGCGGCTTGGAAGATCTGGATGATGAAATTCAGACGGCAGGCGGCACATGCACGCTGGTGCCTTTTGATCTGAAAGATGGAGATGCCATCGATAGGCTGGGCCACCAGATTTTTGAACGATGGGGTAAACTTGACGGTATGATCGTCAATGCCGCTCTGTTGGGCATAATTTCACCCCTGCCCCATATTTCACCAAAAGAATTTGCCAAGGTTATGGAAATAAACGTCACCGCCCCCTATCGGCTGGTGCGCTCCATGGATGTATTATTGCGGGCTGCGGACAATGGGCGCGTGGTGTTCGTTTCTTCAAGCTCTGCCAGCAGCGCCCGACCCTATTGGGGGCTTTATGCGGCGACCAAGGCAGCGCTTAACGCCATGGCGAAATCCTATGGGGGCGAGTTGGCCCAGACAGAAGTAAAGGTGAATGTATTTTATCCCGGAGCTGTACGCACCGCCATGCGGGCCAAAGCAGTGCCCGGCGAGGACCCTATGACCTTGCCCACCCCTAAAGAAATCGTGCCAAAACTTGTGGACCTTATCAGTCCTGATATGGCTGAATCCGGCAAGATTTTTGATATTCGAACGGGTGGATTTCAGCTAATCTAGTACCAATTGTTTTTGGGTAACGGAGGAAATACCTTGCCAGTAAAACCTATCAACGCAAACAAGGCACCGCAACCTTCAGGCAGTTACTCTCAGGCAATTGAGGTCTGCGACACAAACCGGCGGCTGTATATAAGCGGGCAAATACCCATGACACGCGAAGGCGAATTGCCCGCATCGTTCAAAGATCAGGCAGCTCTGGTCTGGAAGAACATTATAGCTCAATTAAATGCTGCAGATATGAGCGTTGAAAATCTGGTAAAGGTAACAATTTTTCTTTCAGACAGGAAATACAGTCTGGAAAACAGTCAGGCCCGGCAGTTGGCTCTGGGCACCTGCACTCCGGCACTCACAGTGATCATTACCGGAATATTTGATGAAGCGTGGTTGTTGGAAATCGAAGCAATTGCCGAAAGCTAAATCATATATTCCGATTCTGAAGTTAAGTATAACCAGTTGAAAAATCAGCCTAATTTTCTTTTGTTCTTTTCATGATAGGGGTTATCCCCGGCTCTGACCCAAAGTCTAATGGGGGAGCCATGAATAGAAAAATGCTCGCGCATGCCATTGACCAAATAACGGGTATAGGCGGTCGGAAGGGCATCGGGGCGTGAGCAAAACAGGATGAAAGTTGGCGGGCGTGATTTCACCTGAGTCATATAGCGCATTTTCAAACGCCGTCCGGAAACCGCCGGGGGAGTATGAGCCTGCACCATGGATGAAAGCCATTGATTGACTTTTGAAGTCGGCAGGCGAATGTTCCAGTTGCGCTCGATTTCAAAAATCGCCTGCATCAGATTTGGAATATTTTTTCCTGTCTTGCCTGAAAGGGTGATCAATGGAACTCCACGCAATTGCGGCAAAAGCCTCTCGCAGGCTTCGCGCAGTTTATCCAGCGTGTGATTTTTATCCGTGATCAAATCCCATTTGTTAACCGCGATAACCAGCGCCCTGCCCTCGCGCTCCACAAGATCGGCCAGTTGCAAATCCTGCTTTTCAAACGGTTGGGTGGCATCGAGCATCAGCACAACAATTTCTGCATATTGGATCGAGCGCAGCGCATCGGCCACCGCAAGTTTTTCCAGCTTTTTGCGAACTTTTGCCCTACGCCTAATCCCTGCGGTATCAACCAGATTTATGGTTCTGCCCTCATATTCCCAAGGGACCATAATTGAATCACGGGTAATGCCGGCCTCTGGGCCGGTAAGCACCCGCTCTTCCCCCACAAGGCGATTTATCAGCGTGGATTTGCCAGCATTGGGACGGCCAACGATAGCCACGTTCAAATGCCGGTTCGGGTCCCAACGCGGAACGATTTCGCTATCCGGTTCAACATCAACATTGATTTGTGGCAAATAATCTTTTACCGCGCCCGCTTTTGCTTCTTCTTCTTGTTGTTTGGCTTCTTCAGCAGCTTTTGCAATGATATTATAAAGATCACCAACACCAATTCCATGCTCGGCGGAAAGAGGTATCGCCTCCCCAAGTCCAAGCGAGAACGCATCAAGCAATCCGGCTTCCGATGCGCGCCCTTCGGACTTATTGCCCACCAGATGCACCTGAGAATTGGATTTGCGCAACAGGGCTCCAAATGTCTGATCGAGGGGGGTAATTCCGGCCCTTGCGTCAATCATAAACAGAATTACATCAGCTTCAGAAATTGCGGTCTCGGTTTGCTGGCGCATCCTGGCTTCAAGGGAGTTTCCGGTAGCCTCTTCATATCCGGCAGTATCAACCAGAGTAAATTCCAGCTCGCCAATGCGCCCGTCCCCCTCGCGTCGATCACGAGTTACCCCTGGCGTGTCATCAACCAAGGCCACACGGCGGCCAACCAGCCGGTTAAACAGGGTGGATTTACCCACATTGGGGCGGCCAACAATTGCAACAGTGATTTTCATTGACCGATTCTCACTGGCTGACTTTTAGGGGAAATATGAATTCTATTTACGATAGTTAAGGGGCAGAACCTGATAAGTAATTATTGGGAGAGAAACAAATCAATCTCATTTGGAATTGGCGCACCCTCGGCTTGCAATTGTGCTTGAAGAAGCTGCACTCGATTCAACAATTCAACGGGAGTGTTGGGGTTGGCAATCACCTCAGCAAATTCGTTTTGAGCTGCCTCAAGATCACCGGATTTATAATAGGCCAGACCCAGCATTTCACGAGCGCTGCCCTGATATGGATTGCCCGGCGCCATCAAGCCCGCCAAACGCGTTTGAATGCCAACGATATCGCCTGAATCCACCAACAAACCAGAAGCCATAAGCAAAGCCAGTTCGCGAATGCGGGTATTGTTGCCGGTGGTTGCCAGCACGTCATAGGCGGCCACCGCTTCTTCAATATTGCCCTCATCAGCCAAAACAGAGGCCTTAACAAATTTCGCCAAAAGCGGATATTGGCCTGAGCTGTTTTCAATAGCCTGATCAAACGCGGCACCGGCCGCATCTGGTTGGCCATTATCTAGCAATTCCATAGCAGCATAAAACTGATCGGAAGAGCGCGCCGCCTGATCATTCTTAAACCAGCGCCAGCCCTCGTTAGCACCAACAAGAACAACCACCAACACAGCCGCACCAATCAGCCAAGGGCCAAATCGACGCCATAGGGAATTCATGCGATCTGAGCGCAGCTCTTCATCAATTTCGGAAAAAATTCGTTCTTCGGTCATAATTTGCTCTGCTTAGATCACGGTTTTTGGAAAATGGGTTATTTGTGCCGCACAATAGGGGGTGAATTGAATGATTGCAATTGATTGCTTTTATTTTCATCACCGGGCCTTAACCCCCAAAATTTGTAGTTTAATACATCAACTAAATTGGCGAAACGCCAAACAGCCACAAATGCCCCCACAGGACAAATATTCCATAAAGAACGGTGCCGCCAACAATGCCGATTATATCGCTTCGGTAAGAGACAAATACCGGGGCTTCATCGCCCTTAATGATTTTTGAAAATCTGGAAAGTAGTGCAAAGGCCAAAAAGCTGCCAAACACCATGACTGATGCCAGATCACCATTGACCAGCAAATGACCGATTGACCACAAAATCACTCCGGTCACCATGGGGTGTTTGACAATTACCAATATGCGACCGGGTTTTTTGCGCGGGATAGAAAACAGGATGAATGCCAGCCAGACCAGCGACATGGTTACATCGCGTCCCCATGAAGGCGGATCATAAGCGAGCGGGGCAACCGGGCGAAACTGCCCCCATCCAAAGACAATCAATAAAAATCCAATCAGGGAAATAGCAGTATAAGAACGCATCCACACAGATTTACTGTATTTGGAAACGACATTCTCTTTGATGCCGGGAGTCAAAATTGGTACCAGATGAATTGCAAAAAACAATACCAGTCCTAAAACAAATATAAGCATTTAGCGCACTCCCTTAAATAATAGATTCAATTCTGGTGCAGGTTTTCAAGTTTCACCAGTGACTGCCACCGCAACAAAAACGCGTTGGGTGTACCATCACCCTAAAACTTATTTGTTTTCTTTAAGCCAGGCCAAAACAGTTTTTGGAGAAGAAACACCATAGGGGTCTTCACCATGATTGTCACAAATTCCCGGCTCTTCAAACCATGCTTCAACAACACCATCGTTAACTACCGCAGCATAGCGCCATGAACGCGCACCAAAACCAATATTGGTTTTATCAACCAGCATGCCCATACGACGAGAAAATTCGCCAGCGCCATCGGGAATTACTTTGACATTTTTTAGCCCCTGATCCTGAGCCCATTTATTCATGACAAAGCTATCATTGACCGACAGGCAATAAATTTCATCAATGCCTTCCTTGGCAAAATCAGCGGCACCCTTTTCATATCCGGGTAACTGATAGGTAGAGCAAGTGGGGGTAAACGCACCGGGAAGAGAAAATAAAACCGCTCTTTTTCCAGCGAAATAATCAGAGGTGGTTTTATCTTCCCACTTGAACGGATTATCGCCGCCAATTGAATCATCGCGCACCCTTGTGTGAAAGGTAACCTGAGGCAGTGAAGCGCCTTTTTGCATGGAAATATCCTTGTTTTTAAGAAGTAGTTTATAAGGGTTCTAAGTTTCTTCACTAGTGAACTCAACCGGTTTTTGCGTTGATGGCAAAATTTCAACAAGTTGTGATTTTATTTGCCTGATAGTATCTTCGAGGGCAGAACACGACATTGCTTGTGAATGGATGTCAGGCCAATTCCTGCCGTATAGTTTCCAAGCAAAAACAGATTTTTGGGAAGCGTGAGACTTTTCCTGTTCCGAGCCAAATCATTGGTAAAATGGGGCAACGCTGAAGGATTGGAAAAAACATGCGCGGCGCTGGGATTGCGCATTTTTCCGGTTAAAACCTGCCGATCAGCCAACACCAGATCAACAAGTTCATTTTCGTTCAGATTAGCGATATTTTTAGCAAGTGCACCGCCAATAAACCAGCGCTCAACCCGACGATTGAACTGGTCGGGAAATGCAGTTTGGCCAGTCAGCACCCCAAGAGAATTAAAACCCGCACTATCTGGAAACAGGCAGCCAACCCCATCAAATGGCAATGGTGATTTTTCAAAGCATAGATGTATGCTGGTCAGGTCGAGCATTTCATGGGTTTGAAGGTTTTTAGCTCCCGCAATTCCCATGCTAGCCAGCAACTTTCCCGCCGCTATAATTGGTGTGGCAATAATCCACGGGCTTGAAAGGTCGATATCTGCGCTCTTGATTTCAGAGGCATAATGAAGTTTTACGCCCCCGTTTTCCAGATATACAACAAGAGCTGAAATCAGTTTTCCCATCCCCCCGTCAGGCATTACCGCGCCTTTGTGGCGGCTACGTCTAAAACTAAAACTCTTTGCACTTTTGTGCTTTTTCAACATAGGGCCAAGAACCAAATCGGCACTCATGCGCTCAGCATCTCCGGCATAGACCCCTTGCAATGCAGTTTCAATCAACACAGCACTGGCCTGTTTGCCAAAGATTTCCTGCCCCCACTCGCGCACAGTTTGTTCTGTTTTTAAGCCCTTGTCGGGAGAAAAAACCAATCTTGCTGCACCGGCAAAAAACCGCAGAGATTGATTCAATTGCAGTGGCCAACGTCTTGGAAAGTCGCGATAAATATATCTGGCCCCGGCGCGCGGACCGGGTTTTGCAGCATTTATTTCAAGTTCATCAAACAGGTTTTGCACGTCAGAAGAATTAACCAGTGAGGCGGCACCATTTTCCAGCGGCCCAAAGGGGGAATGCATGGTTTGAATAAGACCGCCAGCTCTGGCGGACTTTTCAAATATTTCAACTTCATAACCGGCCCTTAGAAAGTAAAAGGCACTCAACAGGCCGGAAATTCCCGCACCGATAATCGAGATTTTCATATGGCTTTTGAAAATAAGTTCTGCTCGGGTTTGGCTTTTGCCAACCGCTCATCAAAGGCGGCACAGACAATTCTCAAAAAACCTTTGCCGGCCTCGGTGATTGTCAGGGTTGAATTTTCAATCCTGATTAACTCATCTTTTATCATTTCTGACAAGCGCTCCGCTACCATTTTTTCCTGTTCAATATCTAAAAATTCGGTTTTAAACCCGGTCATCAACTGCAATATCTGGCCCTGAATTTTCTGATCAATCTTGGTCAGTTTATGGCCGCGCATGGTGGGAATTTCTCCATCTGCTGCTTTGGCCTCGTATAGAGAAAGTATTTTTTGGTTTTGATGAAAACAGTCAGGCGAAGCCGAAATTGAACTAACCCCAAGCCCCAAAAGAATATCGGTTTTTTGGTCCGTATAGCCCATGAAATTTCTGTGCAATCTACCCTCGTTCATGGCCAGTAAAAGATCATCATCGGCGAGGGCAAAATGGTCCATGCCAATTTCAATATACCCCGCATCGAGCAATCTTGTTTTTGCGTATTCATAAAGGGCGCGTTTTTCTTCGGGGGCGGGCAAATCCTCATCCTTGAAATGGCGCTGAGCGGGTTTTATCCATGGAACAATAGCCAACGAATACAGGGCGATACGATCAGGCATATTTTCAAGTGTCTGATCAATGGTAAAATGCATCTCTTCCATGCCCTGACCGGGAAGCCCATAAATCAGATCAAAATTTACGGAAGTAAAACCCAATTCTCTGGCGTCATTGACAGTTTTTGCCGTGACTTTGGGCGGCTGGATGCGATTGACCAGTTTTTGCACCTTCAGATTGAAATCCTGAACCCCGATGGAAATGCGATTGAAGCCAAGATCATTCAACACCCGCAGGTGTTCAACCGTAGTGTAATTGGGGTGAACTTCAATTGAACCTTCGAAACTTTCGGGGTCAATATTCACAGCAGAAAGGATCGGTTTTAACAAGCGAGAAAGGTTATCAGGGCTGAGAAATGTAGGGGTTCCGCCGCCAAGGTGAATGTTCTTCAAGGTATTTGTTGCAAGATTTGGAACTTTAGAAAGATAGCTGGTCCACTCCGCCAAAACACAATCAATATATTGACCTTCATAACGGTCGTGATTGCGGCTTATGGTAGTGTTGCAAGCGCAAAAACAGCAAAGCGATTCACAAAAAGGGATGTGAATATAAAGACTCCACGTCGCGTCTGAATGGGAGCTATCAGGATTGGAAAAGGTCCTGTTCAGCGAATTCACCCATTCAGCGGAAGTGGGCGCATCCTGCCAATAGGGAACAGTCGGATAAGAGGTGTAGCGGGGCACCGGACGGTCATATTTTGCGATGAGATCAGTCATGATATTTGAGCTTTCCCGCTGTGTTCGCGTGCATATTGGCGCACGGTTTTTACAAACAGTCGAACATTTTCGGTGGGGGTTTTTGGAAGAACTCCATGGCCAAGGCCACTTACCCAACCCGGAGGTGGGCCGTTTTCATAAATTTTATCCAGATATGAATGCAGATGGGAAAGAAACTCGTCTTTGGGCAAAAATAATAGAGTTTGATCAAAATTCCCTTGGGAAAATCCCGTTGGCAACCCCGCCAAATCCGCAGCCGACCAGCGATGATCAACACCAAGACCGGCTAGAATATCGGCTTCAAACAATGGATGCTGGTAATGGGCCGGGGTGGTTCCCTTGGTATAAAGTCCAATTTTTTTAGGAAAACAAGAAACCAGCTTTTCAAGATATGGAACCACCAGCGAGTGATAAAGGGCGGGGGAAAGTTCTCCGGCTGCGGTATCGAACATCATGACGATTTCAGCGCCGGCTTCAAGCTGTTGTCTGGTGTTTTCGATCAGCACCGGCAACAATAATTCCATAAATGGATGAAACAGGTCCATGGAACTTTTGGTTTTTATCAGCGAGCCTTTATGGGTGCCTTCAACCGCATAGGTGAACAGGCTCCATAAACCACCGTTAAAGCCAATGAGACTCTTGTTATCGGGTAATCTCTGGCGGGTTTTTTTCAACGCCTCGGCCTGAAAAGTCAGACGTTCAATGGCGTTTTGGGAAGAATCAAGCCTTGAAATAGTTTTGGTATCTAAAGAAAATTCAAGTTTTGGCCCTTCAGAAGTATATTCAAGCCCCATACCAAGTGCTGACAAGATAAACAGGATATCGCTGAACAGGATTGAAACATCAAAATCAAAATCATCAATGGGACCAAGCGCTACCTCTGCCGCTAAATCCGGTGTTTTACATAATTTGGTGAATCCGTGCTCTTTGCTAAGTGCTTGATAATGCTCGTGATAACGCCCCGCCTGACGCATAAACCAGATTGGGGGAACCGCTTGAGAAATCCTGTTCAGGGCATTGTGAAATGAAAGATTATGCATTGAATTGGGCTTTCTTAAAGTTAGGATTTTTTGGATTTGCTCAGTTACGATCAAAAAATTGCATGCTAAAAATCAGATGATTTTCCATTGATATCCAACGCCACGAATTGAACGTATGGATTTTCCGCCCGCCTCACCCAATATTTGGCGCAGGCGAACAATTGAATTGTCGATGGTTCTGGTAGAGGGAAACTGATCCAGACCAATTAATTCGTCCAGAATTTCATCACGGCTGACCGGGC
>CAZMVQ010000008.1:0-5304 GCA_964569865.1 uncultured Devosia sp. | reverse complement strand
GGAAACTGATCCAGACCAATTAATTCGTCCAGAATTTCATCACGGCTGACCGGGCGCGGCGATTGCCGGATTAAAATATTAAGCAGGCGAAAATCCCGATTGCTCAAATAGGTGATTTGGCCCTTTTCATCAACAACCGACATCTCGGTAAGGTTGATGGTGCGATCGGCGCAGGCAATGGTTTTTACCGGCTCCATATTACCTCTAAAGACCCTTTGAATGCGCAGCAGCAATTCCTTAAAAACAAAGGGTTTAGGAATATATTCAGATGCCCCAAGCTCATATCCGGCGAGCCGCTCACCGGCATCGCTTTGAGCGGTTAAAAACAAAAACGGCGTGGCGGTTTTTAACTTTGCCAGCCCGGCAAATTCATATCCTGATCCATCGGGCAGGCCCACATCCAGAACCAAAAGATCAAATGTTTCAGTTTCAAGATATTTGGTGGCTGATTTAATAGTTGGCGCCCAAACAACCTGATATCCGGCATCATCAAGCCTTTGGCAAAGGGTGGCACCAAGGGATTGATCATCTTCAAGAAGCAATATTTTTTTCATCCGCCCGTCCCTTTTTTTAGGGTGAGCAAAACCTCAAATCCATCTCCGGGATTGGCTTCTAAGTCAGGCTTGGGAAAACTAACCTTGCCACCCATTTTTGAGACCAATTGATCAACCAGATAAAGGCCAATGCCGGATCCGCTGGATTTTTCGCCAAGGGAAATCATGTGAGCTAATTGTTCGCGCTCACCATTAAAACCAGAACCATTATCGGTGATGCGCAATAAAATTTTATCGGGTTCAATCTTTTGAGTTTTGACAGAAATCCGCGTAGCCTGACCGTGTTTTACTGCATTGTTGAACAGGTTTTGAAAAATGATTTCCAAGGCACGGCGATCACCATGGATTTGCTGATCTCCATCAAGGATCAACTCGATCTCTGGTTCATGAAAACGGGTCTTGGCCAGAATTTGGGAAAGGGAAATATTCTCCATAAAGTATGGCGAGATCGCCAGACGGGACAATTCCAAAGAGTTTTCCAGCTTCATCTGCAACCTTTTGCTTTCCACATCAAGGCGTTGTAAAACCGGGTTATTCTGCTCACGATATTGATCGCGCAACGCCCCCACCTGCATTTGCAGTGAAGTCATGGAATTTTTTAGATCATGGCTAAAAGCAAGGTGAAAATCGTTGAGGGTTTTATAGGATTTTCTTTCCTGAAAGATCAAAAAGACAATCGCTGCCCCGCCTGCTAACAGCGCAACAAGAAGAGAAACACCTTCAAATTGCAGCATGGTGCGCACTTTGTCTTCAGCATTGATCTCGATCTGGTTCCACGTATAAACAAACCACCAGCCAGACAATGAAACTGTGAAAACAAGCCAGACAATTGCAATCAGGATTTTGATCCGAAAATGCTTCACCCGCCAAGTTTCCTAAAGGCCCGGTCAAATTTTTCCAGCGCTTGCTGCAATATATTGTCCGTATGAGCATGGGACAAAAACATCACCTCATAACCACTGGGCGCAAGATAAATCCCCTGCTCCAGAAGCGCTAAAAACAACGGCTTGAAACGCTTATCCAAATCTGCAGGAAACTGGGACGGAACGCTTGGAATATCTTTTTCTTCCCCTGGAAACAGCCAGAGCAGCGAAGAAATTTGCACCACCGAAATTTCTAGAGCTGCTCGCTTGGCAAGGGCGCGCAACTCATCGGCGAAATATTCGGCACGCATATTAAGCTGCTCATATCTGTTAGAAGCTGACGCTTTTTTAAGGGTGGTTAAGCCAGCTCGCATAGAAATAGGATTGGCGCTAAGGGTTCCGGCCTGATAAACTGGTCCGGCGGGGGCGATCTGCTGCATTATCTGGCGACGACCACCAAAAGCCCCGACCGGAAATCCACCACCGATGATTTTTCCGTAAGTGACCAAATCAGGTACAATATCCAAAACCTGGGCCATGCCACCAAGCGCCACACGAAAGCCGGAAATTACCTCGTCAAAAATCAGCAGAGCGCCATATTCCTCTGTGAGAGAGCGCAGCGCCTTAAGAAATGATTTTTGCAAGGGCAAAAGCCCGAAATTTGCCGGTAGTGGTTCGATTATAACTCCGGCAATTTCAGTGCCGGTACTTTCAAAAAGATTTTTCAAAGCATCCATATCACCAAGGGGCAATACAATCGTATCAGCCACCTGATTGCCAATAACTCCGGCGCTTGATGATGCTGCCCCATCTTGAGCCAGACCACTGCCTGCTTTGACCAGCATGGAATCCACGTGGCCATGATAACAACCATCAAATTTAACGATTTTTTGCCGCCCCGTATAACCGCGAGCCAGCCTTATTGCGCTCATCACAGCCTCGGTGCCCGAAGTTACAAATCTTACACTTTCCACAGCCGGAATTTTTTCAACAATCCATTCTGCAAGCTCAAGTGAATAAGGGTCGGCAGCACCAAGCGACCAAACGTCTCCAACGGCGCGCAGTACTTCCATTTCTACTTCTGCATCCCGATGCCCCAATATCAGGGGACCAAAACTCTGACAAAAATCAATATATCTGTTGCCATCAACATCGGTGATCGTGGCGCCCTGAGCGCTGGAAAAAAATATTGGTGGCCGCTCAAGCCCCTTAAACGATCTGACCGGACTATGAACACCGCCCGGTGTTACTTTTTTTGAGCGTTCAAAAAGGTCGCTACTCGTAGTCTTATTCATAGTGCGGGCACTCCAAGGTCCAATGCCTTGCGGGCACCATATGTAATGATAAATTGTGCCCCGGCCCGGCGATAAACTTGCCAGGTTTCCAGCAAAGCCTTGTTAAAATCAGCAAAGCCTTCTCGCGCTAAAAGGTCCAGCGCGGCATATTCGCCACTAACCTGATAAACACCGACCGGCAGCTGAGTTTTTTTGCGGATGGGGGAAAGCAAATCAATGCTGGTCATGCCCGGTTTTAGCATCAACAGATCAGCGCCCTCATCGGCGCAGCGAATGGAGGCGTTGATGGCATCATCGCGGTTTCTGACATCAATCTGATATTGTTTGCGATCACCAAAGGCGGGTGACGAATCCGCTGCATCGCGAAACGGGCCATAAAACTGGCTGGCAAATTTGGTTGAATAGCTCATAATCGGGATATGGTTAAATGCATTTTGATCGAGGTTTGAGCGAATTGCCGCCACCCTTCCGTCCATCATATCACTGGGCGCAATGCCATCGGCACCAGCCTGAGCAAAGGCAAGAGCATAGGAAGCAAGGGCCTCTAACGTGGCCTCAAGATCAATATTTGGCGTAACAGCCCCATTATTTGAAAGCGGATTTTTCTCATGAAACAGGCAGCAATGACCAAGAGGCGAAGTGGAGCAAAGACAAGTATCGACCCATAAATGAATATCGGCGCCAAATCTCTTTTTTATAGCAGCGATAATTTGCGCGCCGGAATCAGGGGAAATTCCCTTATCAGCGGGAAGTGGAAACAACATAAAATTGCGCACGGATTGGGCCAGATCGCTTTCAATCTGCTTTAGCGCTGCCTCAACACCCATACGAAAATTGCCGCGCAACCCCGCTAATTCTGTTGATGTTTGAAGCCCCTCTTCAACAAAGATCGGCTGCACAAGTTTTGCCACGCTCAAGCCATCCCCGGCCAGCAATTCGCGAATAATAGGGGTGGCGCGATTGCGCATCAATCGTTTCATTTACTTGTCCCAATTTCTTGTCTGGATTCTTGTTTAGTTTTTTGCTGGCCTTTAATTTGATTTTGCCAGTCCTGCTCGCTGACAAAGGGAATAATTGTGGCCCCCTCGCCCAGAATTTGACGGATTGTAGCAAATGTTCTTCCCAGACCACAGGCATGAATGCCATTGGCAATATCGGGGGCCAATTGCAGCGCCCGTTTAAAGGCAGTGCCGCTGCGCCAATAAAAATACTTCTCCCCGTCGAGATTAAGCTCATCCATACGAGGAAGCAAACGATAGGTATTGATGCGGTTTTGCAGCGGGCTTTGATCGTGGGATAAAGCCAGCCATTTTGCAGACCTGCCCAGCAAATTATCAATCCGGCGCGGCTCGAACGAGCCAAGATTATCATCGACCCCGTTTACCCAGATATTTTTTTGGGCAAATTTAAACCAACTGGCAACGCCGCTGACCCAAACAATCTGACCGTTGATTTCCTTGATATATTCATTGGGAATATGGGTTGAGGCTAAAAATATCTCATCTGCACGCGAAATTTTTCCTTTACTCTCAAGGGAAGCAAAAATCGGCTCGCGCTTGAACATGGAAGAATATCTGGAAGGGAGAAAAACCTGTTCAGCTTCAATATTTTTCGGCAGGGGATTTTTGTTTTCCATGGCATAGGTCTGCAATCTACCCCCTTTTTCAGTCTCACCACGCAGAGATATTACTTTCCCATGGGAATTACTTTGAACCCAGACACCAATTTTTTGGTGGCAGCCACCTCCATGAGAGGCCAGGATTTTACGCTCTTCACTGACGTTCTCAAAAGTGGTCTTGCAATTTATGCCCTCAAGAATTTTGGTCAAATCAGTGCGGTTAGATGCGGTTTCAATTACTAAAGCACCCTGAGCGGCAGCAGGCGGATTTTGGCTTGCGGGCAACACCATCCACTGGCATTTATTAAGCGACTGCTTGAGGGTTTTAACCGAAGCGGAAAAATCATCGCCCTCTCTATTAAATTGTTCGGCCTCAAGCAGGCGATCAATTGCTGCCTTGGCCACCACCAGTCCATCGCTTTGATTATCCTGGCTCAATTGGAGCATTTTATTTATTCGGGTCTGGATATTGCCCCGAACAGCATCAAACGAAACATTTTCAAGGCCTCCGGGAAAAGCCTTTGGCAAAAAGCTTTGCAAATTATGAGCGCGGCGGGGAGACGATGACAAAATGCGCAGGGCCTTGCTTTTTTTGGCCCTTTTAACACCGGCCTTTGTCACCAACAGCAAATCCCTGTGATCGGCGCGGGGCATGGTTGCAGCCAGAACAGTTTTTCCACCGGTTGCCGTGGGCAAATCCTTCCATGAATGCACCACCATATCCACTTCGCCACTTTCAAGCTGGTGAATAAAATCCTGGGTGAACACCCCCTGCTCCGGCATTTTCCATAAAGGGTCATGCTGATTACGATCGCCAAGCGACGAGGAAAATTTATAGATGATTTTCAGGTCAGAAAAATTTTTTTGTAGCGCATCCCCAACCATATAGGCCTGAATACGGGCCAGATCGCTTTTTCTGGCAGCAATGGTCAGGCGCATATATCCTCCCAGCCGAAAGGCCTGAAATGGCGGGC
>CAZMVQ010000007.1:46674-48338 GCA_964569865.1 uncultured Devosia sp. | reverse complement strand
ACTGGAGGAAGCGCTTAGGCTACGCCACTCTTTTAGTGGTCGCGCTGCCGAAACAGCAACTCCGTTGCTCGGTTTATTTGCCTCACGCCGGCAGGCTTGTTTTGCCTCACGCCGGCAGGCTGGAAAACCGCAAGTGCACATTTTCTGGCAGCGCTCTAGAACAAATCCAGTTGCGAAGGTTTTTTGTTTGCTGGGGTTTGTTCGGATTTACTTTTTTTCTGTTCTGTCTGGTTTTCTTCAAAAACCGGCACAATAAGCCCTTCAAAATCATTGTTGGGAGAATTCACCCGAGTTGAAACCGGGTGATATTTCATCAAGCCATCAGCAATCGGGTTAAGCAGCTTTTGAGCTTCTTTGGCATTAACATTGGAGCTATCAAGCCACAGAGCAATATTTTCATCCTCAAGCAAAACCGGGGTGCGGTGATGAACATTTTTCAAGCCATCATTGGCAGCAATGGTGATAATTGTTGCTGTATCAACTTCTTCACCATCCTCACCAACCCATGTGGAGTGCAATCCGGCCATCAATAACGGTAAGCCATCATTACGGGTAATATATTGAGGAATTTTTGTGCCATCCGGCAGGCGCGACCATTCGTAATATCCAGAAGCCGGAATGATACAGCGCTGATTTTTAAGGGAACTTTTAAACGAAGTTTTTTCTGCCAGAGTTTCTGAGCGGGCATTGATAAGCAGAGGGAAATCCGCCGGGTTATCAACCCATTGCGGCACCAGACCCCAGCGCATCAAAAACGGTTCAATTTTTTCACCTGCTCGGGTCAGAACCAAAATCGGCTGGGTTGGCGCAATATTAAAACGATCAGGATATGCCAGAATCTTTTCATCAGTGCCATTGTTCAGGTTTGATAAAGAACCCTCCAGCAATTGATAAATTTGAGACCAGCCAAGCAACAGGGTAAATCTACCGCACATTTAGCAACCCTGTTTGGAGTAAAGAAAAAAGTAATCTGCGCAACAATACGCATGAAATTGTTCACCGGCAAGCAAAGCAAATGCTGGCTAATATATCAAATGCAAAATCAAATCGAAATTTCAGCTTTTACAACCACATTCAGCTTCAGCGAAGCTGAATTGCGCGCCGCCAATGTAAACCCCGCAACCGGTCTTGCAACCGATTTTTTGAACCTGTTCAACGAATATATAATGCTGGCGGAACTGGTCGCAGACGGATCCATGGAACATGATGTGCTCAGCGACTGGTTGCCGATTGATTATGAAACTCATTTTTCGCGCTCCGGATTTGCTGGCGCAGAAGTAGTGCTCAATGCCTATCGCGCCCTTGAGCAAAATATTCGGGGGGCGTTTGAAGATGGTGTCAACGATTTGATATCAAGCATTTTGGCCCATCAGGAAAAACCTGACCCGGACCCTGCTCTTATTGATGTAATAATGGGCCAGCGCGATGTGGTTGCTGCAAAAATCAGCGAGCCGATTACCATTGATGAAGCGCCATGCGACGATACCCAATCGGCCATCGATGCTTTGTTTGATTAGGGGCCGAACCAAAAAACCACCCCTCACTCTCAGGCTAAACCCGTGGGGCGCTTTTTTTGGGAACGCTCTAGTGTTTTTGTTTGGTCGCGCTCCCGAACCAAAAAACCACCCCTCACTCTCAGGCTAAACCCGTGGGGCGCTTTTTTT
>CAZMVQ010000007.1:0-46574 GCA_964569865.1 uncultured Devosia sp. | reverse complement strand
TTTTTGGGAACGCTCCAGTCAACTGCCTGTGAACATAGGTGAATTGGCAAAATCCATTTTTGATGCAATTGTGTGCCAAATTGAAAACGGGAGAAGGCTATGTTAAAAAAAGCAATAATGCTTGCAGCTTTTGGGTTTGTTGCATTTGCAGGCCCACAGGTTTCAGCACAACAATTCAGTTCGGCAGAAAACTGGGAAACAGATTTTTCAAAAACTACAATTGATCTAAGCGAAGTTATCAGCGTGATTGGTGCTGACCAAATCCCCTCAAATGATGACCCGAAATTTCAACTAGCTACTGACGAAACCAGCATTCCCGGCATTGAACCAGTGGTTGCGCTGGATATAAACGGAGTTTCCAGAGCCTATCCATTGCGTTATCTGATGTGGCACGAAATTGTCAACGATACGATAGGTGGCCTGCCGGTTGCCGTTACGTTTTGTCCGCTTTGCAATACTTCAATTGTATTTGAGCGTACTCTTGACGGGGAAGAGGTTACCTTTGGCACCACCGGGAAACTGCGCTGGTCCAACCTGTTAATGTATGATCGCGGGGAACAAAACTGGTGGCAGCAATATAATGGTGAAGCTGTTGTCGGCAAGCGTGCCGGTGAAAGGTTGCGTCCAATACCATCGTTTCTGATCAGTTTTGACGTATTCAAAGAGCGTTATCCTGATGGTGAAGTTTTGCTGGCCGATCCGCGCCGGGAAAGACTTTCCGGAACCAATCCATATGTCAGCTATGACACCACGCCCATTCCATTCTTGTTCAATGGGCAATTGCCTACAGATATTGAACCAATGATGCGCATTGCATTGGTTGATGCTGATCTGGTTGAAGGGCTTGATCAATCCTATGCGGTGACTTTGCCCTATCTTGAGCAAAACGCTCCATTTAGCATTGGACCGCTGGAATTTCGCTGGTCCGAAGGGCAGTCATCAGCTCTTGATCAACGTCTGATCAGTGATGGTCGTGACGTGGGTAATATCGAGGTTTACCGCACCGATACCGCTGAACCTGAACTGGTGGTATATCTTGTAACCTTTGCCTTTAGCGCCCGCTCCTACCTGCCAGATCTGGATATCGTGCAACTGGAGCAATAGGTCAGCCAAAAGAACTTTCATAAACCACCCCACCCGAAACTAATCGGGTGGGGCTTGCTTTGAGCACCCGACAGACTTATTCAACTAGCCCTATGGACATGAAAAAACCCACACGGCCAATGATGAAAGCACTTCGCGCGATATTTGTGGCATTGGCGCTGTCATTTTCAGCTGTTCCGGCCAGCGCGGTTGATCCACTTTATCAAAGTGAAATGCAAAAACTGCTGGGCATAATCGGCAGCCTGTATTTTTTGCAACCCCTGTGTGGAAATGAAGAAAATGACTGGCGTTTGCATGCCGGTGAGCTTATTACGCTGGACAACCCAGATGAAGACCGGCGCCAAAGGCTCAACGGGGCATTCAATCAGGGGTATTATGCCTATGCCCGATCCTATAATTCCTGCACGAATTCGGCGCAAAGATCAGTGCGTCAATTGCTAAAGGAAGCAGAGCAGATAACCCGCGATATTCACTCTCGCTATGCGGATCAGAATTAAGTATAATCACTCATTGCCAATTAACCCTTGCGTAACTTCTGCCACCGCTGAGCAAATCAGCGTGTTAGATTAAAGCTATATTCTTAAACGGACCACAGACATCATGTTTTCTTCTACCGACACCATCGAAATGAGTTCAAAGCAATCCGAGGAGCGTGAATTGGCTCTGGAATATATCGCGGATGCCTGGAACAGTGCAGAGGCCGATGGTATTGAAACTGAAGCGCTTTCCCATGCGGCACTGTTTGCCGCGCTGGCAACTCTGGTGCGCGCCCATGGAGAGGATGCAACTGCCAAACTTATTGCAGATTTGCCCGCAAGAATCTCCAACGGGGAATATACGCTGGACCGCTCTATTCAATAAAACGCTTTAATTCAAAGCGCCGTTGAAGCGAATCGGGATGCCCGCTGACTTCTCAATCAGCTCCCCTTCCCACATTATTTTTTTACCCCTGATGATTGTTCCCACCGGCCAGCCGGTAACTTTTTTACCATCATAGGGGGTCCACCCAGCGCGCGATTCGATCCAGTCATTTGTGATTGTTACGCGCCGTTTCATATCAACAATGGTTAAATCCGCATCATAACCAACCGCCATTCTTCCCTTGCCAGCAATCCCAAATAATCGGTTTGGTCCGGCGCTTGTCATATCAACCAGCCGCTGCAAAGACAGTTTGCCTGTATTTACATGGTCGAGCATTATGGGAACAAATGTCTGTACCCCAGTCATTCCGGAAGGGGATGCGGGATAAGGCGCTGATTTTTCTTCCAGGGTATGAGGGGCGTGATCGGAACCCAAAATATCGGCAACGCCATTGGCCACACCTTGCCAGATTTTTTGCTGGTGGGAAATATCGCGCACCGGAGGGTTCATTTGCAGCAACGTTCCAAGGTTCTGATAATCGCTGGCATCAAGGGTTAAGTGATGAGGAGTTACTTCAACGCTGGCAATATCCTTATGCTGGCTGAGAAAATCCATCTCCTCGCCAGTACTGATGTGCAAAACGTGGATATTGCTGCCGGTTTCTCTGGCCAGCCTCACCAGTCTTTTGGTTGATCTTAAGGCAACTTCAACATCGCGCCAGAGGCGATGGGATGAGGGGTCATTTTCAACCCTGATGTGTTTTTGTTCTTCAAGCAGATATTCATCTTCGGAATGAAAAGCAGCGCGGCGGGAAACGGCATTTAGAATAGCGCGCACCCCATCATCATCCTGAACCAACAGGGAGCCAGTGGACGAACCCATAAATACTTTTATGCCAGCGCAACCGGGCAATTTTTCCAAACGTGATAATTGATCAGTATTTTCATGGGTTCCCCCGATATAAAAAGCAAAATCGCAATGCATGGAATTTGATGCTCTGGCGATTTTATCGTGAAAGGCAGCTTCATCAATGGTCAAAGGATTGGTGTTTGGCATTTCAAAAACTGCCGTCACCCCGCCCATCACCGCGCCAAGGGAACCTGTTTTAAGGTTTTCTTTATGCTCAAGTCCGGGTTCACGAAAATGCACCTGAGTATCTATAAATCCGGGAAGAATATGCAGTCCGGTACAGTCGATGATTTCGTCTGCAATGATTTCATTAGCGGTTGAATTTGACCCAAGATCGCCGATTGCGGCAATTATTCCATCTCTGATGCCAATATCGCCAACAATTTCACCATCGTGATTTACCAGCGTTGCGTGCTTGAAAACGATATCAAAACTGACCATTTCTTTCTTTCTGCTATAAAAGCGGGCAAGATATAATTCTAACTCTATTTCGCTTAAGTACAGGAACAACAGGCCATTGAAAACATATTTTCGTCCAGAGCGCATCGCAATCAGATTTGATGGCCCAGATGCAAAAAAACTGTTGAGTGATGTGATAACCGGCACCGTTTCAACAGACCCAAAAATTGCCAACTGGTGGGCTTTGCTTTCTCCGCAGGGGAAAATTCAGGCCGAGGGTCTGATTGGATGGTGCAAAGGTTCCTATTTTCTGGATATTTCAACGCTGGGAAAAGAACAATTTTTGCGCAAGATGAATATGTTCAAACTGCGCGCCGATGCTAAAATTACCGACCTGAGCGAAACTCACAGAATTGGTTGGAGCGAACAATCGAGCAATGACAATTCTGGGATTGAACATTCAGATGCGCGTAACGCTCTCTTTTCTGACCCGGAAAAAAATCTGGGGTTCAGGGTCATCGCTGAAAAAGCAGCAAGCAAAAACTGGATTGAGGGTGCAGATGAATTTAGCACCCGCCGTTTCAATTTGGGAATAAGTCAGTTGGGCGAGGATTTTGTAGCTGACAGTTTATTCCCCCATGATATTGGCATGGACCTGTTGGGCGGGATTGATTTTTCAAAGGGCTGTTATGTGGGACAAGAGGTGGTTTCGCGCATGCGCCATCGTGGAAATACCCGCAAACGGCCATTGATAGTTTCCTTTAATGAGGCCGATCAGAGGGCAATAAATTCAAAAAAAATCAACTCAAAAACAATTGAATCTGGTGAAGAAATTTTGTTAAACGGCAAAAAAATCGGCAATGTGGGAAAAATAACAAACGGTAAAGCCATTGCAATTGCAAGGCTGGATCGCCTGAGCGCTGCAACTGCCGGATCAGCTAAAATTTGTGGCCTATCCGTCACCCTTGCCACCCCTTCATGGGCCAGCTACGGTTTTACGCTCGATTCGGAAAAATAAAAATCAAACGAAGGCAGATATGGCACGAGCAGAAAAAAGAGCATGGCAGCGCATGCTTTCGGGAAGAAGGCTTGACCTTTTAAACCCGTCTGCGCTGGACATTGAACTTGGCGACATTGCCCATGGTCTGGCCAGAGTTGCCCGCTGGAACGGCCAGACTATAGGCGATTATCCGTTTTCTGTGGCCCAGCATTCAATTCTTGTGGTTGAGATATTTAAAGCAACCAGCAAAAAAGCCAGCCCTGCTGATCTGCTATATGCGCTGTTTCACGATGGGGCAGAATATGTGATGGGCGACCTGATTTCGCCATTCAAGGCCGCAATCGGGGGCGATTACACCAATATTGAAGACAGTATTTTACAAGCGATACATTTGCGCTTTTCCCTGCCAGCCAAATGCCCTTTGGCAACCAAAAGAAATATAAAAAAAGCCGACCGGCAGGCCGCCTATTTTGAAGCGGTTAATCTTGCAGGGTTTGCAAGAGAAGAAGCTGGAAAACTGTTTGGGGAGCCAACCATTGCCAATTTTGATCTGGATGGGTTCGAGAGTTTTATTCGCCCATGGCCCACAAGGGAAGCTCAGGAACAGTTTGAAAAATTATATCTTAAAATCAGTTCACAAATTAACGCCTGAGACATAACAAATCTGACCCAAAAGCCGTTAAGCATGATTGGCAATGTGCTTTGACCACAAGGGCAACATGGTTGATAAAGAGTTAATTTAGCAACCAGTTCGGCAAAGGTGCCGGTTATGAAACTATTAACTTTTTGGAATATAGCAGGTTTGGGGCTTGGGCTTGTCGGGGTGTCAATTATTATTGACGCGCTGCCCGGTTCTGGCTCTGCCGCGTTGGCGCAAAGTTCTATAACCAACAATATTTCTTCGATAATTCAGCAAATCTCGCCAGAAGAAGGCAGGCCCAGCTCCCAAAGCCTTTCGCAATTGCTAAGGGTTGGAAAGCGCTCCTATGATGTGAATTTCGATGCCAGTATTTCAACTCAGGTTTTATCCAGCAATGTCATTCGCAAGATAGAATTTGGCAACGAGAGCCTGATCAGTGTGGTTTCAACACCCAGTGGCATTTATTCCACCGATGGATTTGTCTCAAAAAACATTCAATATCCCGGTGTTAATGTTACCGACATAACCGGGGAAACTGATAATAATTTCCAGAATAATTTTCCTGCTCAGCTGGCTCTCTTAGCCAATGTTGAAAGTATTGAAACCAGCGAAGCAATTAAGCCAAACAATCAGATGTGCATTGTCAGATCGAGCTTTATATATTGCAGCTGGCGTTAGTCCCTGCCCTTAGATAATTTTTCTAGCTTCTAAAGCGATAAAAAATGTGGGTGCCAATCTGGGTCAAACGTTTCATTCTTGGCGCCCAGGCCGGATAAACATAATTGGCATGATAATTTATGGCATCGGCAACTTCTGGCAGATAGATCTCACCAGATGTAACTTTTTGAGTGATTTCCTCAGCCTTTGCCCAAGCGGCAGGCTCTCTTACACGATCAGGAACGCCATCACAGGCGAATGAAAACTGACAACGGTTACGCCAGCTCTTGTTTTGAAAAACCACACCACAAATTGAGTTGGGGAAATTCCGGTTCTTGACCCGGTTCATGACAACTTGTGCGACGCCCACCTGCCCACGATAGCTTTCACCACGGGCTTCAAAATAAACTGCTGTCGAGAGACACCATTGCTCGCGCTCTGAAAAACGATTAACAGCCCGTTCCGTAGTCGGCGCTTCGGCCCGCACATAGGCCAATTGCGCTGATGACACGATAGGGACCGGAATTGACGGGTCAAGCGGCGTCGCCTGTTCAATGGCCTTCAAGGCCGCAGAAGCTAAAGCGGGATCAATGGAGGCTAGCGAAATTCTTGTGGCCGCATCGATTACCCGTCCACCAATCGGATGGGCAGGTGAAACGGGCGCAACAGGCTGGATGCGCAGGGCGGCTATTTGAATTCTTTGGGCAGAGAAGGAATCTGCAAACTCCAAAATATTGGTTTGCGGGCGCAGGCGATTGCGCTTTTGATTGCTGGTTGGCCCGACAAATGAAGGGGTTTCAAATAATTGATTTACCGAACCTGTGATTATCGGGGCGCTATCCTGATAGCTCAGGCTAGCCTCTTGCAAAACAGGCACAGAGCGATGATTGGCAAATAATTGCGGATTGGAAACCGGAGAAATCGAGAATGCAAAACCAAGCACTGCAAAAACACTAATTCCAAAAATTTTGGAAAAAACCGTTGGCGAACGCCGACTAGCAGCACGCGCACTCAACACACCATTTGGGCTGGTTCCAGCCTGTTCGGACAAAATTCTTTTGGCCATTTACTCTACTTACACTACCTAAATACTCAAACCCGCTGACATACTCATCAATTGCCAGCACCCCGATAATAGTTGATTAACGTTGACGGTAGGTAAACAGGAGAATTGGGCAAGGACAGGAAGAAATATAGACCAAATCAAGGAAGTTTTGCGGCAATCCAGAAGGCTGCAAGGTCTTTGTGTTCTAATGCTTAACCAATTATGTGGCCCGAAAAATCAAATAATTTTCCGACCAAATCTCAACCCTGAGCCTGAGCAAGTGCCAAGCGGGCAACCGGCACCCTATATGGTGAGCAAGAGACATAATCCACATCTAATCCAGCAAAAAACTGCAAAGATTGTGGCTCCCCGGCATGTTCTCCACAAATTCCAACAACCAGATTGGGATTGGCTGCCCGGCCCCTTTTGATGGCAAATTTGATCAGTTCTCCAACCCCGGCCTGATCAAGCGTAACAAAAGGGTCACTTTCATATATGCCCTTGCGTTTGTAAGCTGCAAGAAAAGCTGGCGCATCATCGCGTGAAATTCCAAAAGTGGTTTGGGTCAGATCATTGGTTCCAAACGAAAAGAAATCCACCGCATGGGCAATTTCTGCTGCCCTCAAAGCTGCCCTTGGCAATTCAATCATTGTGCCAAACGAAAGATGGATCTGATTTTCCAGCCCGATACCAGCCTTATCAGCCAAGGACATTACCTGATTGCGCAGCCAGATTATTTCTCGAGCTGAAGAAACAAAAGGCACCATTACTTCCAGAACCACCGGTTCTGATTGCTGTTCGATCGCTTCTCTGGCTCCGGCAAAAAGCGCGTGCATCTGCATATTTAGAATTTCGGGATAGGTAATGGCCAGACGACAACCACGATGACCAAGCATGGGATTTATTTCGGACAGGCTTTCAAGGCGCTGGCGCAGAGCCTTGGTGCTCAATCCCAAAGAGGTTGCGGTTGCCTCTATATCTTCGTCACTCTTGGGCAAAAATTCATGCAATGGTGGATCAAACAGGCGCACATTAACCGGGCGGCCACGCATGGTAGTAAACAAAGCAGCATAGTCTGTCGCCTGATATTCCACCAGACCCTGCAAGGCTTCGGCCCGATCATTGGGGCTTTGAGAAAGTATCAAACGCCTGAGCGCTGTCATTCTTTCCTGAGAGAAAAACATATGTTCTGAGCGGGCCAGACCAATGCCTTCAGCGCCAAAATCCAGCGCGGTTTTTGCTCCGGCTATGGTTTCGACATTTGTGCGAACGGCAATGGAGCGGGTGCCATCGGACCAATCCAGCAATCTGGAAACTGCCCCGCCAATATGAGGCGTTGATAATTGTAAGGCGTTGGCGAAAACCTCCCCCGAGCTGCCATCGATTGTAATCTCGTCACCCTGAGAAAATTCGCGCCCACCAATGGTGCAGGTGAAATTATCAAGATCGACCTGAAGGGAGCGAACACCGGCAACGCAGGGGCGACCGGTGGCGCTGGCCACCATTGCTGCGTGACTGGTCATGCCGCCCCGGGCCGTTAAAGCCCCGGTTGCGGCCTGCATTCCCTCCACATCGGTGGGACCGGTTTCACTCATCACAAGAATACAATTTACTCCTCTGGCAGTGAGGCGAACCGCATCATCGGGATAAAAAACAATTTTACCACTGGCCGCTCCCGGAGAAACTCCAAGACCTGAGGCGATAGCAATCCGTTCTGGATCAGGCAGCAATCTTGGGTGCAATACATGGGGCAGTCTGGATGGATCAAAAGATTTAACCACCTGATGGGTCGACCAGATGCCACGCTCGGCCCGATCCACCGCTGCTTCCAGATCAGCCTCAGCACTGACGGGCACCGGGCGTGCTGAAATAAATTCGGGTTTCCCTTCATTCATTGCAACACAGGCCACCATGTGAGCGCCGGAGGCACCGTCCAAAAAATCACAAATGGGAGAAAAAATTTCAGGGAAAGGAACAGGTTTGGTATCCGGGGGGACCGGAGCGGGACCGATCTTGCCAGTTGCAGAATGGCGGGTCATGAACAGGTTGATTTGTCCGGGCGCTGTGGCCTGAATAATTACAATCTGGTTGTTTCTTAAATTTTCGCTCTCTGGCTGCGACCAAAGAGGTTCTGTTTGACCATAGGAGAGAAAAGCAGACCGAATGGCGTTTCCCAGCGGCCGGTTCAAATCCACTGATTCTTCTTCGCTATCGGGGGGCAAAATATCGGTTCTGACCGCCATCAAACCGGGTCTATGGGTGAGCGCTGACGTGCGAACCACCAGTTTGGGTGGATTTTCCCCCTTGGCAACCAGTCTAAAAAGGGTTGAAACCCAAGCCGTACGCAATTTTTGCGATGGTAGTTCTCGCTCGCTTTGCAGGGCATCCCATGCAAAGCGGGTTATACAAATGGTGGGAACTGTTGGGAAACCGGCATCATAAACCGCTCTGGTCCAGCGAGCTTTACCAACCAACAGGTCACGCTGCTCCGCTGACAAGGGGGCTGGTCCCGATGACGGAGAAACTACAATAATCTGCTGGGCCAAAGTCAAGGTCAAAGCTCAATTTATCTAGGGTCGTTGCCCGAAGTTAATCATACGATAGTTTCATATTGCCCTGAGTGCATCAATGTAGCAACAGTCCTCGACACTGACATATAAGAAAGCGCAAAAGCCTTGACATATGCGCGCTCACAAAGCATCAAATTTTTATGAATTCACTTCCTCAACTAAAAATCATTCTTTGCTCACCACGGGGCTTTTGCGCCGGGGTTGATCGGGCAATTCAAATTGTTGAACGGGCATTGGAAATTTACGGGGCCCCTGTTTATGTGCGCCATGAAATTGTTCACAACAAATATGTGGTCGATGGCCTAAAAACCAAAGGGGCGGTTTTTGTAGAAAGTCTTTCAGAAATTCCTGAAACTTCGGCCCCAGTGATATTTTCGGCCCACGGGGTGGCAAAATCCATTCCCAAAGCTGCAAAAACCCGAAATATGTTTGTGCTTGATGCCACCTGCCCGCTGGTTTCAAAAGTACATGTGGAGGCGCAAAGGCTTTTCAATGAAGGGCGGCAGGTGATTTTGATCGGCCATCAGGGACACCCGGAAGTTATCGGGACAATGGGACAATTGCCGGACGGAGAAATTTCGCTGATTGAAACTGAAAGCGACGCAAAAGATTTTCAGACCGATAATCCGAACAATCTGGCATTTGTCACCCAGACCACCCTCTCCCTTGATGATACTGCAAAAATCATCGCTATTTTGCGGGATCGCTTCCCCAAGATCAAAAGCACCCCAAAAGAAGATATTTGTTACGCAACTACAAACCGTCAGGAAGCTGTGAAACAGGTGGCTCCAAAAGTTGATGCAATGATTGTTGTTGGCGCTCCAAATTCGTCGAATTCCATGCGGTTGGTGGAAGTTGCACAGCGCTCGGGATGCACAAAATCCGTACTTATTCAACGGGCCCAGGATATTATCTGGGAGGACTTTTCTTCCATCGCAAGCCTTGGAATTACCGCTGGTGCCTCGGCGCCAGAAAATCTGGTGGAAGAAATTCTGGATGGTTTTGCAAAGCGCTTTACATTAGAGGTTTCAAACCATGTGAGCGCTCGCGAAAATATTGCATTTAATGTGCCAAAAGAACTGCGTATTAAAAAAAATGACTGACAGGGTAAAAATTTATACCGACGGGGCCTGCTCCGGCAATCCGGGACCCGGTGGCTGGGGCGCGGTATTACTTTATGGGGAGCGCAGCAAAACCCTTAGCGGTGGAGAAAAAGAAACCACTAATAATCGTATGGAATTACGCGGAGCAATCGAGGCTCTCAATCATCTAAAGCGTCCTTGCGAGATCGACCTTTATACGGATTCAAAATATGTAAAAGAGGGCCTGACAAGCTGGATATTCAACTGGAAAAAAAACGGCTGGAAAACCGCCGCTAAAAAACCTGTCAAAAATGCGGAACTGTGGAAAGAGTTGGATAAAGCCGTACAAAGCCACAATATCAAGTGGCATTGGGTCAAAGGGCATGCGGGCGACGAATATAATGAAATAGCAGACCAGTTGGCACGCGACGCTTTGGAGCCTTTCAAGAACGAACCGGGTTAGATTGGCAATAATTCGTGAATCGGGCTAGTTTTTAAAAGTATTAAAAACGAAACCGAATTCAGGGACTTTAAGATTCATGGATATTTTTCTCATTATCGCGTTGCTCGGTCTTGTCGCCATCGTCTATGGCGTCATCATTTTCAACAAGCTGGTAAGTAATCGGCAGTTGGTAGAAGAGGGATGGTCGGGGATTGATGTGCAGCTAAAACGCCGCTCCAATCTAATTCCCAATATGCTGGAAACCGTCAAAGCCTATATGGGCCACGAAAAAGATACCTTGAGGGAAGTTACTGAAGCGCGCGCCGCCGTGCAGGGCGCTGGCGGAGCAACACCTGCGGAGCGCGGGCCACTTGAAGCCATGCTTTCCGGCGCAATCGGAAAGCTGATGGCAGTGGCCGAGAGCTATCCTGATCTAAAGGCCAACACGGTTTTTCTGGAATTTCAGGATAGTTTGCGCAATGTGGAAGATGAAATTCAACTGGCGCGACGCTATTATAATGGCTCGGTACGCAACATGAATGTTGTAGTGGAATCCTTCCCTTCAAATCTGGTGGCAAATCAGTTTCAATTTGTAACTGCGGAATATTTTGAACTGGAAAACGAGGCCGACCGGGAAGTTCCCAACGTGAAATTCAATTGATTTTAAAAGTTTCAAAAGCAGGACAGATAATGAGCGCTGCATTTAAAGTCTTTCGAGCGATTACAAGCCTGACACTGGCGATTATTGTTGCACTATATATTTTGCCCATTAGCGCCAATGCCCAGGAAGTCATAAAATCCTTCTCCTCAAATATCACTCTAATGGAGAATGGCAGTGTTGATGTTGTGGAAACAATCACTGTAAAAGCCGAGGGAAAATCCATCCGACGCGGGATCTTTCGCGATATTCCAACAGTTTTGCGCAATAATGACGGCTCAATTATCCGCTCAGATCTCACCGTAACCAGCATATTGAAAGACGGGAAAACGGAGCCTTATTTCACCGACACTATTGAGGGGGGAACAAGGATTTATCTGGGAGAGGAGAGCGTTTTTTTAGAATCTGGAATCTATACCTATTCAATTGCCTACACCATGACCCGCATGGCACGCTCCTTTGAGGATTATGACGAACTATACTGGAACGCCACCGGCAATTTCTGGAGCTTTCCCATTGAAAACGCAGTGGCTCAGGTCACTTTGCCCAATGGGGCAAATATTGTTGATTTGGCTGCATATACCGGGCGTCAGGGCGCAACAGGAACAGATGCCAAATTCACCCGCACTTCTGAAAACACGGCAGTTTTTCGCGCCACCCGTTCATTTGGCGCCCGCGAGGGTATGAGCATTTCAGTATCGTTCGAAAAAGGGGTTTTAAGCGAGCCTTCATCATTGCAAAAAGTGCTTTATTTCATCTCTGACCGGCGAAATATCTTATTCCCGGTTTTTGCCGTCTTTATGGTGATGGCATATTATCTTTTCGCATGGCTTTCAGTGGGCCGGGACCCACAAAAGGGCGTGATAATTCCTCTATTTAAGGCACCAAAGGGATATTCGGCGGCACTGGTGCATTATATTGATCGCATGGGGTGGAAAAAATCAGGGTGGAATGCTTTCTCGGCGGCGCTGGTTTCACTTTCGGTCAAAGGTTTAATGAGCATCGGCGAAGATAATAAAAAAATGACCCTGAAAGCGACAGATAGTTCCAATACCAAACTGCCACCGGGAGAAGCAGTTATTTATAATTACTTGCGAGGGCGGGGATTGGTAGTTATCAACAAAAGCAGCGGCAAGGACCTGAACAAAACAAAGAATAAATTTGTCAGCAAAATTGAAACGGAAAATGCCAACACATATTTCGTCAACAATTTTACCCATGCGGGCGTTGGTCTTTTGCTGTCCCTTATCGCCATTGTCAGCCTGATATTTTTTGGATTTCTTCCCTTTGAAACCGGCGTTATGGTTTTGATGTTTAGTGTTTTTGCTTTGATTTTTCTTGGTGCTTCCAGCGGAAGCATTGCAAATACTTCACTGGTAAGTTTTGGAATATTGGCATGGTTCATTATTATGGGCATCAATATAGGCAGCGGAATTTTTGATAGTCTCAGCCCCTATAATTTAGATATGGCATTGATCGCGGCCATATCTATCGTTTTGATTAACCTGATATTTTTAGTCCTTCTTAAAGCTCCCACAATTCAGGGGCGTAAAATCCTCGATCAAATCGATGGTTTTAAAATGTATCTGGAAACGGCAGAAAAAAACCGGCTGAATTTTAACGGCGAACCGGATTTTACCATCGAGAGGTTTGAAGAGATCCTTCCCTTTGCAATTGCTCTTGGCGTGGAAAAACCCTGGTCAAACCGTCTAGAGGGAGAGTTTTCGCGCCATGCAATTGAGCAGCCAAGGGGAGGCTATCACCCAAGTTGGCATTCTGGTTCCAGTTTTGGATCAAAATCACTGGTGAACAGTGTTGCGGGAATTTCAGCGGGCTTAAGCGCTGCAATGATTGCATCGCAGCCATCCTCCTCCTCATCATCTGGAGGCGGTGGTGGTGGTTCTTCAGGCGGTGGCGGCGGTGGTGGTGGCGGCGGTGGCTGGTAGTTTTTTATTATTTCGTTACATTGGTTATTCAAATAACTGCCGACCAGAAATTTGATACGCCCGACCAAAACCTGCAATATAAGTTGCCCGCTCAACCCTTAAATTCCAGAATGCAAAGTCAGGCAGGTCAATATAATTTATTGCTTTTGCATTGTTCTCAAGAAAGTCAGCTCTGACTTTTTCTCGTTCCTCATCTTCCACCACAAAAGCCCGGCAAAATAATGTTATCCGGGATTGGGCCATGGGGTCGCCTTTACCAATTTCACCAATCAACAATGAGCAGTTTGCATTTGCTTTTAGTGCTTTTGTGTGAGGGGAAAGCGCCGAAACAAGAATGATCGGGGTAGAATTATTGCCGGCTGCCATGCTGACCCGCGAAACAGATGGGTATTGACCATCAGGGTCGAACACCGCAAGGGAGGCATGATTGCTACCTGTTAGATGTAAGTGAACTTCATTTATAATTTTTTCGGTGATCGTTTGATGAAATTTATTGGTCACTATTTTAATTCAACTCCGGTTATCGGTTTTAATAATTATTGAAATCACATAAAGTCTGACAAAATCATTTGATGCAACCACCTCGTATGACCAACCTTGCACCCGCCCGATTAATTTAACAGCGCGAATTTTGCCATGCCTGAATTATTGTTTGAAATATTTTGTGAAGAAATTCCAGCGCGATTACAACGCGCAGCAGCCCAAAACCTCAAAAAAGCTGTAACGGGCGCACTGATTGAAAACGGCTTATCCTATGGTTCTGCCGCCGCTTTTGTCACCCCGCGACGCATGGTGGTTTCAGTTGGCGATATCCCCTCCAGCTCACCGGACAAAAAAGAGGAACGCAAAGGGCCAAAAACCAGCGCGCCCGAACAGGCAATTGCCGGATTTTTACGCGGTGTCGGCTTAACAAGCATCGATGAAGCCCAAATAAAAACCGACCCTAAAAAGGGCGAGTTTTATGTGGCAGTAACTGAAAAAAAAGGCGAGCTGGCCACCAAAATTTTAGCCAAAATCCTGCCGGAAATCATTAGGGGATTTTCTTGGGGCAAGCCGATGAAATGGGGAGCGGAAAAGACCAGCTGGGTGCGGCCGATCCGTTCAATTCTGGCAAGTTTTGGCACCGCAAATGAAGACCCTGAACTAATCGAATTTGAAATCGGGGATATAAAATCCTCTCAAACCAGCTTTGGTCACCGGTTTTTGGCCCCTGCCCCTTTTGTTGCAAAAAGATTTGACGATTATGCTCAGGAGCTTGAAACGGCAAAAGTGGTTCTGGATCAGGATCGCAGGATTGAAATAATAAAAACCGACGCGCAAAATCTGGCATTTGCCCAAGGGTTTGAGTTGGTGGCTGATCCGGGCCTGCTTGAAGAGGTTAGCGGGCTGGTGGAATGGCCGGTGGTAATGATGGGGAATTTTGCTCAAGAATTTTTGCAATTGCCCCAGGAAACCATCATTGGCACCATTAAAAATCATCAAAAGTGCTTTTGCCTGCGCGATAGTTCAACCGGCAAGCTGACCAATAAATTTATTATGGTGGCAAACATCAAAGCCAGTGATGGGGGAAAAGTTATAGTCGGGGGCAATGAACGGGTAATTGGTGCCAGACTTTCCGATGCAATGTTTTTCTACCAAAATGATCTGGCAACCCCGCTTGTTGATCTGGTGGAAAAACTCGACAAAGTTGTATTTCATAAAAAACTGGGAACCCAAAGGCAACGGGTGGAGCGTCTGGTCACAATGGCTCAGGATATCGCCATAAAAATTGGCGCTGACGTTGATGATACAAAACGGGCAGCCCTTTTGGCCAAGAGCGATCTTTTAACCCAGATGGTCAATGAATTTCCCGAACTGCAAGGGCTGATGGGTAGCTATTATGCGCTGGCTCAGGGGGAAAAACCTGAAATTGCTGATGCCATTAAAAACCATTACAAACCGGTTGGGCCAAGTGATATAGTTCCTAATCACCCGGTCAGCATTGCTTTGGCGATGGCCGACAAGCTGGATATTTTAAGCAGTTTCTGGGCCATCAATGAAAAGCCCACCGGCTCCAGAGATCCGTTTGCCCTGCGTCGGGCAGCGCTTGGAGTTATCCGTTTGCTGTTGGAAAATAATATAAGTTTCAAATTGCAGGTTGAGCCGGATCTGTTGAAATTTTTCCATGATCGCTTAAAAGTTTCCTTGCGCGATCAGGGGGCGGATCATGATCTGGTGGATGCAGTAATTGACGAGAACAGTTCAGATCTTTTGGAAATCAGCAATAGGGTCAACGCCCTGTCGGCACTGCTAAAAACTCCCGAAGGGCAAAGCCTTCTGGCGGGTTATCGACGCGGTACAAATATTCTTGGCGCTGAAGAAAAAAAGAACAACACGGATTTTAGCGGTGAAGTTGAAAAAAGCCTGCTGAGCAAAGAAGAAGAAATAAATCTGGCGAGTGCAATTGCAGTTACCAGCGAAAAAACGGCCGCTCTGATCGATAAAAATCAATATGGGGAAGCAGTGCTGACGCTTGCCTCATTAAGGGCGCCAATCGATGCTTTTTTTGAGCATGTGATGGTCAATGATGAGAATAAAAATATCCGCAAAAATCGCCTGAACCTGTTGGCAAAACTGCGCAATACAATGCATCTGGTGGCAGATTTTTCAAAGATTTCCGGCTGAAGCAAATTATCGATCAGCCGGAAATATCGGATATAAACTCAAACCACCAGAATTGGCGCTCCGTCTTTTACCCGCTCATAAAGATCAATAATATCCTGATTTAAAAACCTTACGCAGCCGCTGGAAACAGCACGCCCTATTGACCATGCATCGCCGGTTCCATGCAGGCGATAAAGCGTATCGCGGCCATTTTTAAAGATATAAAGCGCCCGCGCTCCAAGGGGATTATCCAGCCCCGGAGCCATGCCGCCATTGGCAGCGCTGTAGATTTCAAGCTCTGGCTGGCGGGCAATCATATTGGAGGGCGGGGTCCATTTTGGCCATTTGCGTTTCCAGGTCATAGTGGCGCGCCCCGACCAAGCAAACCCTGCCCTGCCCAATCCAACGCCATAGCGCATAGCCATGCCGTTTTCTTCCACCAGATAGGCATAAAATGTGCTGGTATTCACAATAATCGCGCCAACCGGCTCGTTGGTTTGATATTCAACTCTTGCCCGATAAAACGCCGGAGAAATATGTTGAAGATTAACTGCGGGAACAGGAAAGCGCTCGTCAGGAACAGGGCCATACATCATTGCAATCCGGCGGGCATTTTCTGAATTTTGGGCATATTGGGGATCATATGGCGACCCGGATGGTGAAATCCTGGTCACAGGCATTTGCGCCGGCGGACGCACACATCCGGCAAGGGTAAGCGCGGAAAGAGAAACCGCACCGGCAGAAAACATTCTTCTGGAAATTTTTACTTCGCTACTCATTTTACAAACTCACACTAAGGGGCAACAGGCCCGCAGGTTTATCCGCCAATCGTTTAGTGTGATTGGCGAAAACGCACCCAAATCTGCTTTTGCATGCGTCTACTCAATGGCAGAACTGTAACTTTGAAGTTTTAACCAAGTGCTAACCCTAGTGACAACAAGCCATTGACTCGCAAATTTGAGGATTAAACTAGTGTGTGTCCAACACCTAAAGAGCGCCAATGGCCTTAAGCCATGCACCACCACAGGCTTTTGACATTTCACGAATACGCAAAATATAACTCTGACGTTCAGTAACCGAAATCACTCCACGGGCATCCAGCATATTGAATAAATGCCCGGCCTTTAGCACCTGCTCATAGGCGGGAATTGCCATAATCTGGCTACCGGATTTTACCGCATCACTATCTATATCAACTGACGCAGTTAAAATCGAGCAGCACTCATTCTCCGCATCGTCAAAATGACGGACGAGAATTTGAGTATCGGCGATATCAAAATTATAGCGCGAAGATTGCTGCTCGTTTTGTAAAAACACATCGCCATAAGTGACCTTTTCATCACCCTGTCGACCGTTATAATTGAGATCATAAACATTCTCGACATTCTGGATATACATGGCCAAGCGCTCAAGCCCATAGGTGATTTCACCTGCTACGGGTTTGCATTCAAAGCCTGCCACCTGTTGAAAATAGGTAAACTGGGAAACTTCCATCCCATCGCACCAAACCTCCCAGCCAAGCCCCCATGCGCCAAGTGTAGGGTTCTCCCAATCATCCTCAACAAAGCGCAAATCATGCAGATCAGGATCTATGCCAATCGCATAAAGGGACTTTAGGTAAAGATCCTGAATATCGGGGGGGGAAGGTTTGAGGATTACCTGAAACTGATAATAGTGCTGCAAACGGTTGGGGTTTTCCCCATAGCGGCCATCGGTGGGGCGTCTGGATGGTTGCACATAGGCCGCATTCCATGGGTTTGGGCCAAGGGCGCGCAAAGTGGTTGCCACATGAGAGGTTCCGGCCCCCATCTGCATGTCATAGGGCTGTAAAATTGTGCAGCCCTGATCGGCCCAGTATTGTTGCAGGATCAATATCAAACCCTGAAACGAATTTTTGGGATCCATATGGGGGGGAAGATTTTTGCTCATTTTGGGCCTGCTTATAAAATTAAATTGGAACAGCATATAAACTTGCTGCGAACCTAGTTTCGCTGTCATAGTTGGTCAAGCGGGTAAAATCACCAGATACCAGATTACAAAGGACAATTAATTGACAGTGAGGAATTTTCTAAACTCCGAGGCGATTTCTTCAAATAATTCGCACGGAGGCGAAGGGCCGTATGACTTATTTGAGATTTGGAAAAAATCGGATTTCAAAAGCAATATAGACTTTTTCGACAGGGTTGTTATTCCGCCAAAATCAAGCATTGGAGTGCACAAACACGCCAACAATGAGGAAATGTATATCGTTCTGGATGGTCAAGCCACCATGAACATAGACGGCAAAACCGCCGAGATAAAAAAAGGCGATATGATTCTAAACTCGGCGTTTGGTGAGCACGGGTTGGTAAACACATCCGATAAAAGCATCGACCTGCTAATCATTCAAATCAGTTGCAAACAAAATAAACAGGGCTAATCTGATCCATCTTTGTTGTGTTTTTCAGCTTTAGCTTTATCTGCATCACTTTTATCACCCGGACGAAACACCCCGTCCTGATCTTTTTTAAGTTCAACCACACCGGGTCGATCTCGTTCCCTAAGATCGCGTTCACGAACTTCCTTGTCATCTTTTTTGAATTGTTCGCGCCAATCGTTGATAATTCGCCTGATGCCAAAATAGATAGCAGCGCCAATTATCACATAGGTCAGCAATCTAATGATAATGCCGGTCATTGATGATTATAGCCCGAACCGCGCCCACAAAGAGCGCTCTTCAACAGCGCTGATAAGGTCAGCCCCTAGACCCTGAGAAATATTAGCGCTCATGCCAAATCTTGGCATAGAAAACATCCCCCGTTTGGTTTTTAAGGGTTTTAGTTTGACATCATCACCAAAGCGCTCACGCAAGACCGTGTGCATATCGCCAATGGCATCAACCAGCCCCAGATCAATCCCGCGCACTGCAGGCCACCATTCACCGGTAAACAATTCTTCGTCCTTGCCAATAAGTTTTTCGCCCCTGTGCTGCTTCACATAATCAATAAAAACTTTATGGATATCGTTCTCAAAACCTTTGATCCGCTCTACATCGGCCTTTTTTTCGGGCAGAAACGGATCTAAAGTCGATTTGCTTTTTCCTGCCGTGTAAATGCGCCGGGTTACGCCGATTTTTGCAATGGCCTCTTCAAAGCCAAATCCGGCCATGATTACACCGATAGAGCCGACAATCGAAGATGGATCAGCAAAAATTTCATCTGCTACCACAGAGATGAAATAACCGCCCGAAGCTGCAACATCTTCAATAAACACCAGAACTTTTTTGTCGTGCTTATCGGCCAGTTCGCGAATTCGATTGCCCACAAGCCTTGATTGAACCGGGGAGCCACCCGGTGAATTTATCACGATAGCAACTGCTGGAGCGCGTTTGGTTTCAAAGGCTTTTTCAAGCAAAGGGTTTACCGCTTCAATATTTATCCTATTGGGTTTTTGCTCTGCCGAAATTACCCCATGCAGGCGAACAACCGGAATCACAGCATTTTTAGGACCAAGCTTTTCATTCAAGCGTGCCCATGCACCGCCCAATTTAGCCATAAAAGAATTTTGCGTATCGTCGTTCATGTTCACCAGCCTTTTGATTGTTCAACAAATCAACTGTCAGATAGGAACTTATGGAGCATTTTTCCAGCTTATTCGGCTTTTTCCTCTAAAAATAGCATCGCTCTGCTCAAGATAAGCATTGCCATTAGGTCCGTGCAACATCAAAGGAGCCAGCAAAGACATGGGTGCACGCGAGCCTTTTATACCGCGAATCAGCACCCTTGAGGCATTTTTTCCCGGTCTGGAACTTATAGGCAATATCGATATATTGCCAAACCGGGCAGCAAAAGAGCCAAGCAATCGGGGAAGTGAGCCAATCGAGTGGATAAAAATCACCTCTGCGCCCCCCGCCGCGCTCGAGGCAGCGCATTTTACCCATTTATCAAGATCATCATTTTGCATATGTCGAGAATCAGCGCGTGAAGTCTCAGGGGAAAGCGTGCCGGCCTTGGCATCAAAAAACGGTGGATTGGCGATAATGGACGTATAATAATTGTTTTTCAGGCCCGCCTCTTCGCGCACAGAACCTTTGTTTGTAACATCAAGAAACAGGGTTTTTGCCCGCTTGCTGAAGCCGTTTTTTTCAAGATTTTTGTCTGCCAGCGCAAGCGCATCAGCATTAAAATCAATCAGGGTAGCGTTTGCCATCCTCAAATCCGCCAGCACGCAACATGAGGCAATTCCGGACCCGGCCCCGAATTCTGCGATATTTATGCTATCAATATCAACCGACGCGGCAAGAAGAACCGTATCAATTCCAGCCCGAAACCCTTTTTTTGCCTGAATGGCCTTGATACGTCCCGAAAGGAATTCATCCTCAGTGAATGCAATTTCTTCAACCATCGCAGCGGAACCAACCTTATAAAATTCAAAAAAAACCTAAAGCCGATCATAGGCAGTTTGTGGTTGCGGGTTCAACAGTATAAGAACCAACAGGATATGATTTGAAACGCCAAATTTTTTAAGAAACTGATCTGGGATGGGCAATAACTTGCAACCTGTCGAAAAAAACGAACCTGATCATTCAGGCATTGATGCTTTGGTCGCTGTCACCGCAGACGACATGGAAAAAGTCAATGAGTTGATCCTGTCGCGCGCAGCTTCCCATGTGGAAGTGGTGCCACAAATCGCTCTGCATCTGATTGAAGCGGGGGGGAAACGTCTGCGCCCCATGCTCACGCTGATCAGCGCCCGCCTGTTTGGCCATGCGGAAGGAAATCAGCTAAAATACGCCGCCGCAGTTGAATTTATGCACAATGCAACCCTGCTACATGATGATGTGGTTGATGAAAGCGATATGCGTCGAGGAAAACCGGCAGCGCGTAAAATCTGGGGCAATCAGGCCAGCGTCCTGGTGGGAGATTTTTTGCTTGGTCAGGCCTTTATGATGATGGTTGAAACCGGAAGTATGGAAGCGCTTGATACATTGTCCAGAGCTGCTGCCCTGATTGCTGAGGGGGAAGTACTGCAATTGAGCAAGGCGAAAAACCTTTCGACCAGCGACAAAGATTATATGCAGATAATTAGAGCAAAAACTGCAACACTTTTTGAAGCTGCAACAATGGTTGGAGCCATGGCCGGGCAAGCCAGCGAGCTTGAGCAAAAGGCAATGGCCGCCTATGGGCGCGAGCTGGGTCTGGCATTTCAACTGGTTGATGATGTTTTGGACTATGGCGGGGTCAATCGGGATCTTGGCAAAAATACCGGTGATGATCTGCGCGAAGGCAAAATGACGCTACCAGTAATTTTGGCGTTGGAAAAAGCCAGTAAGGCCGAGCGCGAAATTATCGCAGGAGCGCTAGGAGACCCAGATGTGGGTGCTGATATATTTTCTAAGGTGTTGGATATAATTACCCGATATGGCGCGCTTGAAAGCGCGACAAACAGAGCCTTGAAACATGCCCAGAATGCCAGAGAAGCAATTTCTGACCTACCCGCATCAAGACTTCTGGAAATATTGCAACAATTGACCTTTTATACGGTTTCGCGGGTGCGCTAAATTTTGTATTCGGACCAAAACAAGTCAGTCGCTACCTAGCAAAATTGTTGGTTTTACCCAATATTTGGGCCATTTTTTACTGATAACATCAGCCCCCAGTTCAGCCTTTTCCATATTGGCAAACAGCGCAAAAACCGTGGCGCCAGACCCTGACATGCGCGCAAATAAACAATCAGGATTGGCTTGAAACTCTGCAATAATCCGAGCAATTTCGGGAACCTTTTTTTTGGCCGGTTCCTGCAGATCATTTCTGCTCCGGTGCAACCAGTTCACCAATTCTTCCATAGAAAACTTTTCAGGAATATCAGGTAGCGGTCCATTTTCAACCTGATCAAGATTTGCAAATATCTCTCTGGTTGAAACCGTAATGCACGGATTTACAAGAACTGCAAAAAGGGTCGGAAAGTTTTTAAGCGGTACAAGGTCTTCTCCCCTACCAGCCATAATTGCCGGCCTCTCCAACAGGCAAACCGGCACATCAGAGCCAATGCTTAGCGCCAGATTTTGCAATTGTTCCGGATCAATTTTTATGCTGGAAATTTCTGAAACCAGCTTAAGAAGCGAAGCAGCATTTGCCGACCCGCCACCAATGCCCGAGGCAATTGGCAGGTTTTTGGTTAGGCGAAGCGCCAGATTATTCGTCAGAGCTTTTGGCCATCGCCTTCGAAATACATCAAGAGCACACATAACCAGATTGGTTTTGTCATTTGCAAGCAGAGAGGCGAATTCTCCCTGAATTTGCAATTCATCCTCCCCCCCTAAATGCGCTTGTTCCACAATTGAGAGTTCATCACCAAATTGTGCAAAGGTAACAAGGCTTTGTAATTGATGGAAACCGTCTGATCTTTTACCTACAACGTGCAGGCAAAGATTTATTTTTGCTCTGCACGTCGTACTCAAGAAATTTAATTCACCAGTAATTTTTAAGAATCCGAGCTGGGCTGGTCCGCCAGATCAGGCAAACCGTTTTCAAGTTTTTCCAGTGCCTCGGCGGCAATATCGCCGCTTTTGTCCACTGAGGTAACAATGCTCCACTGAAAGCGCGCTTCGTTTCTTCTGCCAACGCGCCAATAGGCATCGCCCAGATGGTCATTTATTTCCGGATCGTTGGGACTGAGACGCACGGCTCTCTCTAAAATTGCAACCGCCACGTCAAAATTATTCATCTGAAATTGCGCCCACCCCAGAGAATCAACAATATAGCCATCCTGGGGATTTGTGGACACTGCCTGCGCAATCATTATCAGCGCCTGATCCAGATTTATGCCCTTTTCAACCCATGAATATCCCAGATAATTTAATACCTGCGCCTGAGTTGGATTAAGCTCAAGAGCTCTTAAAAAATCTTTTTCGGCAGCGGGCCATGCTCCACGGCGTTCGTTGGCTATCCCACGCAGATAGAAAAACCGCCAATCCCGCGGGTGGTCACCACCAACCAGAGCGATTGCTCGACTAAATGCAAAGGCTGCGCCATCAAATTGCTCGTCAAGCCGCAGCAAATTACCAAGGGCTGTGATGGCCTCCAAGTTTTCAGGCTCTTCGAAAACAATTGCCTTTAGTCTTTCAATTGCACCCGCTCTGTCACCAAGGGCATCCATATTCTGGGCAATGCGCACAATTGCATCGGATTTAAACACAGAATCATCATCTATCGAACGATATATTTCGTTAGCCGCCTCGTAACGATGGGCATCTTCTAAAAACTGGGCAATCGTTAATGATATAGTGTCTGCTTCCGGGTTGAGATAAAGACCAAGCCGCAAAAATACCAAAGCAATATCTGTTGATCCGTCGCGCCCCAGAGCGACACCAATACCCTGAAACAGTTCGGATGCTCCCTCATTCACCGTCGCGGCATATTTGCCCGGCAGACGTCCCGCTTCAATCTCTTTGCGTACAAAACCAACGCTTGGATGGCTAAGGCCTTCTTTTTCAAACTCATCCAGAACCGTCAGCGCATCTTTATTTTGCCCGGAATTGCCCAGAACCCGTGTATAAAACTCAACCATACGGCCAAGAAACGGCTCATTTTCATAGGAAATACGCGCGAGCTCAATGGCTGAGGGGTCTCCTGCAACATCGGCCATCAAAGCCTTGTGGAATACTACAAAATCTGAAAGTCCACCGCCGTCCAGATCTTCAAGTTCAATCATCGCCTTATCAATTCGAGATTGACCAACACGAGCCCATGCCCGCAAAATTATCGCAGAAATATCAACAAAATCGGCCAGCCCCATATCATCAAGCTGATTTATCACCGAAGAATACCGGCGCTCCTTTAGAGCAATTGTGGCCAGAACCAAATTGGCAAGACTGCTGTTGGGAGCCAGTACAAGCATATTTTTTGCCATAATTTCAGCATCGGCAATTCGACCGTCAGCAATCAGAGCTGCAAAGGAGCGTTCCATAACCCCTGCATTTTCGTTCTGGGTCAGAGCAGCCTGCAAAAGCGAATCGGCGGCAACAGATGTGGCCAGCCCGCTAAACGCTTCTTGACCTGCAAGAAAACTACCGGAGGGACTGGAAAACTGGAACGAGAGGTTTTGCGAACTAACTGTTACAACAGAAAAAATCGTTACAAAAACAAAAAACATAATGCGGACAAGCGAACGGAAAAAACAGGTCAAGGCTGGTCTCTTTCATTAAACATTTGGCGTGTGCACAAGAATGGTTAGCATAATCCATAAACGTGCCTGTGGTCAGAATCCATCAAATTCAGCTATCGCGCAAGTTAAAAAACGTTCATAAAAATCACAAAACTGACAGCAATAAGTCGCCCTGCGTCAGAATTATGTGATAGTTTAAGCTATGGGAAGAATAGAAGCACATCAAACAGACGAAATAATCAGGCTGTTGCAATGGCATAAAAGCGTCGGCGTGGACATTTGCCTTAGCGAAACCTGCGAAAACCGGTTTCTGAATAATTTGGAATTTAGTCCCGCTAAAAAAAGCAATCATTCTACACAAAATGTCACCGAGTCTGAAATCATCTCCCGTCAGGCACCAAATATTAGCCGAGATCAAAATGCAAACCGAACCCAAGCGGCAAACCAGTCTATGGCTGCGACCGCAATCGAAGCGGGCAGCAATGATGTTTCCCAAAATGGCCAAGCGTTAGCGCAAAGCGCAAAAACCCTTGAAGAACTAAAAGCATTGTTAGAAAGCTTTGATGGATGCGCCCTTAAGGAACGGGCGACACAATTGGTATTTGGCAGCGGCAACCCTAAAGCAAAGATTATGTTTATCGGCAAGGCTCCCAGCAATGATGAGGATGTGCTGGGAACTCCGTTCGCGGGAAAGAGTGGAATTCTGCTTGATGCAATGCTGCGCTCAATTTCTCTGCAGCGCGCAGAAGTATTTTTAAGCAATATAATTCCTTGGCGCCCACCGGGCAACCGTGCCCCTGCCCCTCAGGAAATCGGAGCCTGCCTGCCATTCCTGATCCGCCAGATTGAACTTATTGAACCAGAATTCATCATTGCCATGGGCGATATCGCAACCAAGGCACTTATGGGAAATGAGTTAAGCGTTTTAAAACTTGACGGTGAGCTTACCGATATAAAAACCGGTGAGCACAAAAGCAAAATCATCGCCACATTACACCCGCAGTTTTTGCTGCAACAACCGGTGCAAAAACGACGGGTATGGCGCGATCTATGTAAATTACAACAGGCTTTGAACAACTAGTAAATTTATGGCGCGGACGATTGTTGGCGAAAGGTGATATATGGGCAATATATTAAAAATTCAGGCTCTGTTTTTATCATCCGCCCTGTTGATGTTTGGCGGTGGTTTGCAGGGATTATTGCTCTCGGTGCGCGGTGCCCAAGAAGGATTTTCAATTTTATCATTGGGGCTAATCGGCACCGGCTGGTCAGTGGGCTTTGTTGCCGGATCAATAATTGTTCCCATGCTGGTTAGAAGAACCGGGCATATCCGCGCCTATTCGGTAATGGCGGCAGTGGGAACCATTACCATTTTGCTAAATCTTTTGTGGATCAGTGACACGGGCTGGATATTGCTTAGAATATTTTCCGGATTTTGCTTTTCCGGTGCTGCGATGATCGTTGAAAGCTGGCTGAATGAAGTTTCGGATAATAAAAACCGGGGAACAATTTTCTCGTTTTATGTGATGATCAATCTGGCATTTTCCACCCTTGGGCAATTATCCATGTCGTTTACTGGCACCGCTGGATATCTGCCATTTATCATTGGTGCGCTGGCCTTTATTCTGGCAATTTTGCCAACCGCCATGACCACAAGGCAACAACCGAAGCCTCTTGCTTCTGCCAAGATGAATTTCAAACTGCTTTTTGCCACTTCCCCTATTGCTGTTATGGCAAGTTTTAGTGTCGGGATTGCCAACGGTACTTTTAATACACTTGCGCCGGTGTTCGGGTTTTTTCAGGGCATGGATGCAACCCATATTGCCCAGCTTATGAGCGCCGCCCTGTTGATGGGCGCATTATCACAGGTTCCATTTGGTAAACTTTCTGACGTTGTTGACAGACGTTGGGTAATCGCCGGCACCAGTATTTTTGCGGCAATTGTCGCTATTGTGCTGGCGTTGCTCAACCCATCTGAAAGCTGGCAGCTTTATTTATTATTTGCTCTTTATGGATTTAGCGCCTTTCCCATCTATTCGGTGGCGGTAGCCCATGCCAATGACGCGGCGGGGCTTGGTGACTTTGGTACCATTGCCGCCGCCATGTTGTTTACTTTTGGTTGCGGATTGGCCATTGGACCGTTGATTGGTGCCTTGGCTATGGATATGTTAAAAACCTCCGCGCTGTTTTATGTAACCGCTTCTTTTCATGCGTTGCTGGCCATTGCAGCCCTGGTGCGGATGAAAGTGCGCCCTGTGGAATTAAGCGCAGACCGTCAACCGTTCAGGGCCATGCCTCTGGACAGAAACTCAACCCCGGCGACGGCAGCTCTTGACCCTCGCGCTGATTAAAGAAACAAATAAATGTTTGCTGAAAACTTCGATAAATCCAAAAAATTCATTCCCCTCAATATTGCCATCCTTGCGGTTTCCGATACCCGATCAATGGAGGATGACAGCAGCGGGGCATTGTTGAAATCCATGCTGGAAGCAGATGGGCACAAATGCGCTGCCAGAAGCATTGTTAAAGACAATATAGCAGCGATCAGGGCGGTGGTGCAAAACTGGGTAAACGATAAAAATATCGACGTGATCATAACCACCGGCGGCACCGGATTTTCAGGTTTTGATGTAACACCGGAAGCAATCGAGCCGTTGTTCGACAAAAGAATGGATGGATTTTCCACCCTGTTTCACCAATACTCTTCCTCCAAAATCGGCACATCGACGCTGCTCTCGCGAGCTTGTGCCGGGCTGGCTGCGACGACATTTATCTTTTGTCTGCCCGGATCAAAAGGGGCCTGCCGCGATGCGTGGGAGGGGATTTTACACCAGCAGCTCAACATTCAGCACCGCCCATGCAATTTCGTGGAATTGATGCCTCGCCTTGGGGAACACTTAGATGCGGGACGCACCAATGCGGGGCGCACTAAAAAATCCTGATAATTAATTTTGTTCTTTATTTGTTCTCATTTTTAATATATAGATTCCGGTGAAGGAAGGGGTACGGAACTACCCATTCCATACCGGGAGAGTTTTAATGATTGCAAATGTAGCGCCTTCATTTGATGTGCTGGAGCGACTTGGACAGGGACGCGAAGCGGATTTAATAAACTTTGTGCCGGTAAGCCGCTCGAACAATCGCGGCCGGGGGGCGCAAAGCAATCGCAGTGGTCGGTTTGAAAAAACCCAGCGCGAAATATTTGATGATGGCTGGGCTGATGATGACCGGCAAGAAAAATTTGAAACTGTTGAGCATATGGAGCGGGCCACCTCCATCATCACCCGCAACTCTTCTCCCGATCTGCATTTTGATCGTTCGATAAATCCCTATCGAGGCTGTGCCCATGGCTGTTCTTATTGTTATGCAAGGCCCACCCACACTTATCTTGGTCATTCGGCAGGGCTTGATTTTGAGCGCGATATTTACATTAAACCCAATGCCGCAGCTTTGTTGCGCAAGGAATTGTCCCACGCCAGATATCGAGCCAAGCCGATAGCCATTGGCACCAATACCGACCCCTATCAGCCAGTGGAGCGCAAGCATAAAATCATGCGCCAATTGCTGGAGGTGTTCTGTGAAACCAAACACCCGGTGATGATAACCACCAAGTCAGCCCTTATCGTGCGCGATCTGGATCTGCTGAGGGAACTTGCCAGACAGAATCTGGTTTTTGTGGCCATGTCCCTCACCTCTATGGATCATAAATTATCGCGCTGGATGGAGCCTCGTGCTTCAACCCCGGTAAAAAGACTTGAGGCAGTTAAAATTTTGTCGGATGCGGGGATCAGCACCAGTGTTCTGGCAGCCCCAATGATACCGGCGATAAATGATATGGAGCTGGAACGAATTCTTGAAAACAGCGCCGCTCAGGGGGCAATTGGTGCCCAGATGATAATGTTGCGACTGCCGGGGGAGGTGCTGGATATTTTTCGTGAATGGCTATTGCGCTATTATCCAAACAAGGTTTCTCATGTTATGAATCTTGTTCGTGATATGCGCAATGGAAAAGAAAACGATAGCAGATTTGGCTGGCGGATGCGTGGACAAGGCCCCTATGCGCAAATGCTCGAACAGCGTTTTGAACAGATTACCAAAAAACTCGGGCTGAACAAAAAACCTCCCGTATTGTGTTGCGATCTGTTTGAACCACCAAAAGCAGTGTCAGATCAACTAAGTTTGTTTTGAGATTTTGGTTCAGGACCGGATAAACGTTTGGGGTTGTAGATTTTACGCTGGAAATTGTAGCGCAGAACAGTCCAGTATTCAGTGATGAGCAATTTTGATTCCAATAAGCTACACCAAAATAAAAAGGCGCAAAATCAAGAACCTGATTTTTCGCGGGAACAAGAATTGATCGACATTGGTTATAATCGTGTGGCCGGGGTTGATGAAGCCGGGCGCGGTCCTCTGGCCGGGCCGGTTGTAGTCGCGGCGCTTGTTCTTGATCCAAAAAATATCCTAGATGGATTAAATGATTCCAAAAAACTTTCAGCCAAAAAACGCCAAAAATTGTTTGACGAGCTGATTTTGGTGGCAGATTTTTCGGTGATCTGTGCACCACCGATAATTATTGAAAGGCTCAATATTCGCGGTGCTACCCTTTGGGCCATGAGAAAAGCACTAGAGAGCCTTAGCCAGCAGGCAGATTTTGCCCTGATTGACGGGCGGGATATTCCCCAAAACATGCCCTGTAAATCCAGAGCGGTAATTGGTGGTGACAGGCTTTCGATTTCCATTGGGGCGGCATCAATAATTGCCAAAGTGGTCAGAGACCAGATGTGCCCGATAATGGATGCGTCTTGCCCAGGATATGAATTTGCCAAGCATAAGGGTTATGGAACGAAGGCCCATATGGAACAATTAAGGCAATTCGGGGTAACGAAATTTCACCGTCCGGACTTTGCGCCCGTGACTGCATTAATTAAGTCAGCCCGCTAATTTGAAGGGATTCTGCCGCCGCACACGTGTCGCCGGTTTTAATGCTCGGTTTCGCACATGTCATGATCCACCAGCGATTGAATTACATAACATGCGCCAATATTTCCAGCATCGCATTTGGTGGCAATCCGGCTTAATTCAATCTCGAGCTTTTGCAATTGGGCTATGCGGATTTTGGTAGCTTGCAGATGTTCAGAAGCAATTTTGTGGGCCGCTTCACATGTTAGTTCTGGTGTTTCACTGAGCTGGGCCAATTGTCCGATGGCCTCCAGTGTTAATCCAAGATCGCGGGCGTGGCGAATAAAAGCCAGGCGCTGTAAATCATCACTTGAATAACGGCGTTGATTGCCCGATGAGCGATCAGGCTCTGCAATCAACCCCACTTGTTCATAATAACGAATAGTTGGAATTTTCACCCCGGTGCGTCGCGACATTTCACCAATTGAATACATAATCACTCCATAGCTATAGTCTTTAGAGGTATTACGCCTTCTTCCAAAATTTTGCAATATGTTGCTTGGGGCCGGTTTTACCTTTGATTAACCATAGGGCTTATCCCGCCATTAACCCTGTTCACTTAGATTCAGCTGATTAGTTTTAGATCCAAATCAGTAGTTTTGCGTCAGGGTTGAGTATTTATGTTGCGTACAGAGCGAGTAAACGGCCATCAGAACGGCCAAAAAGCAGATGAACATCTGCCGATCGACACTATTCTTGTGGGTGAGTGCGTTGAACGTATGAACTCGTTGCCCGCCGCTTCGGTTGATTTGGTTTTCGCTGACCCGCCATATAATCTGCAATTGGAACAGGGTCTGACCAGACCGGATCAGAGCAAAGTTGATGCGGTGGATGATCACTGGGACCAGTTTGATAGTTTTGCCCATTATGATCGCTTCACCAATGACTGGATGAAAGCGGCGCGCCGGATACTAAAACCCAATGGAGCCATCTGGGTCATTGGTTCCTATCACAATATTTTTCGGGTCGGGGCTATTTTGCAGGACCTTGATTTCTGGATGCTAAATGATGTGATCTGGCGCAAAAACAATCCGATGCCAAATTTTCGCGGCACGCGCTTCACCAACGCCCATGAAACATTGATCTGGGCTGCAAAAGAACAAAAATCCAAGGTTACATTTAATTATGAAGCGCTAAAACTCTCCAATGACGACGTTCAAATGCGCTCTGACTGGTTGTTTCCCTTGTGTACTGGCGCAGAGCGCCTAAAGGATGAAAACAATAAAAAAGTTCATCCCACGCAAAAACCAGAGGCCTTGTTGTATCGAATTATCAATGCCACCACAAAGCCGGGGGACGTAGTTTTAGACCCGTTTTTTGGTACTGGAACAACCGGCGCTGTTGCAAAAAAACTTGGACGCCATTTCATCGGAATTGAAAGAGAAAGTGTTTATGTTAATGCCGCGCTAAAACGGATTGCCGATATTCGCCCCCATGACGAAAAGGCTCTAAAGACCGCAGAACCCAAACGATCAGCACCAAGAGTGGCCTTTGGCTCACTTGTTGAGCAAGGATTGGTGCAACCGGGTACAAAACTGTTTGACACCAAGAAAAAACATGTCGCAATTGTGCGGGTCGATGGATCGTTAATTTGCGGCGAACATCAAGGCTCAATCCATAAGGTCGGAGCGTTGGTGCAAAATGCTCCCTCGTGCAATGGCTGGACATATTGGCATGTTATGGATGGAGGCCGCCTAAAATCAATCGATGATTTCAGGGCCGATATACGCGCTGAAATGAAACGGTTATGCGCCTAAAATTTCTCAACCTCGGGAATATTTTCAATTATGATTGCCTAAATTGCCGGATTGACTAAAATATACTCAATCCAACATTCCAATTAAAGCAATAGCAATTGAAAAACCCGACAAGCACGAAAAACATCAAAACAAAAAGAGGCGGACGCGCCAAAGGCGTTGGGGAGCTGGTGGGTAAACTTATTGACCCGGCGCTAAAAAAACGCGGTTTTGCCAGTCGGGATATTTTGGAGAACTGGAAGGTTATCGCCCCTCCCCCTTATAACCGCACCACCATTCCAGACCGCTTGAAGTGGCCTCGCAACAAGGCAGGTTCTGATGGAGCCTTGTTATATCTTCGCTGCATCGAAGGCGAAAGAATGGCTCTAAGCCACGATCACGAACGCATAACCGAAGCAGTAAATCGTTATTTTGGCTATGTACTGGTGCAGACAATTAAGCTTTCCAACCAGCCGTTTCCAGATCAAAACGCCACAGACCCGAACAATGGGGGGCGAAGCGACGGGCAAATGAATATGACCCCTGAAGCTAACGGCAAGATAGAAAAACTGGTTCAAGGGGTTGAAGACAGCGAACTAAAACAGGCGTTGCGCGAACTTGGTCAGGGATTGTTCAACAAAAACAAACAAAAATAGGCGCCCCGCAAAAACAATCTGCATAAATCGCCTTATTTCATGCCTCCTCGCCTTATTTGCTGCGCTATTTAGCTGCAAATACAATTGAAATTGTAAATCTGGAGAAACAGAATGAACATTACCCGCAGAAATGCCATGATTCTTACAGCAGCAGCATCCACAAGCAGTTTTTTGGGAGTTGCAAAGGCTACCGCTGGACATGATGCTGCATCGCGTGGTGCGGCCCGTGCTCCGGTTGATTTTACTATACAATCTTTGATGTCGCCAAAGGGCTGGAGCGACCGGGCAATTTTGGGATCTGAAGATGCAGCCGTAACCGTAATTGAATATACTTCACCCACCTGTCCGTTTTGTGCAGCGTTTCACAACGACACCTATCCGCAATTCAAGACTGACTTTGTAGATAGCGGAAAAGCAAAGTTTATTGTGCGCCCGTTTGCCCGCAATGTGCTTGATGCGGTGGTATTTATGCTCTCAGATGTGGCTGGCGAAGATATGTACCACAATGTGCTCAACACCTATTTCGGCTCTCAACATATATGGTCACGCTCTGAAACCCCGCGCGATGCCATGTTGGCAGTAGCCCTTGAACTTGGATTTACTGAGGAAAGCTTTGAAAACGCCTTGACGAATCAGGAGCTTTTCGCTGCTTTGGAGCTAACGCGTGATCAAGCGCTTGAGGAATTTGGATTAACCGGAACTCCAACATTTTATATCAATGGCAAAATGCTTTCAGGAAACAAAACCCTTCAAGAGATGGCAGCGGAAATCAATCCACTGCTGGGGTAATTCCTATTTCGTTTTTGGAAGAGGGTGCTGAATGAAATTTCAACGCCTGAAACTGCACGGATTCAAGAGTTTTTGCGATCCGGTTGATTTGCATCTGGAGCCGGGATTGACGGGAGTTGTCGGACCTAACGGGTGCGGCAAATCCAATCTGATGGAAGCAATGCGCTGGGTAATGGGGGAAAGCTCCTATAAAGCCATGCGCGCCTCCGGTATGGATGATGTTATTTTTTCCGGCTCCAAAAACCGGCCCGGTCGCAATTCTGCCGAAGTGACGCTGGTGCTGGATAATTCTGATCGCACTGCGCCATCCGGCCTCAATGATTCTGATGTTTTAGAAGTCACCCGACGGATCGAGAGAGAAAACGGTTCGGTCTATAAGGTCAACGGGCGAGACGTGCGCGCCCGTGACGTGCAATTATTATTCGCTGATGCTTCAACAGGTGCCCACTCCCCGGCTTTGGTTCGTCAGGGCCAGATTGGTGAGTTGATTTCCGCAAAGCCGGTAAAGCGGCGCGCCCTGCTGGAAGAGGCGGCGGGCATTTCGGGGCTTTATTCACGGCGGCACGAAGCGGAACTGCGCTTAAGGGGGGCCGAAAACAATCTGGAGCGAGTGGATGACATTATCGCGCAGGTTGAAGGGCAACTGGATGGCTTGAAACGTCAGGCCAGACTGGCAGTGCGTTATCGCAATATTTCAGGGCATATTAGAAAAGCCGAAGCAGCTCTTTATCATGTGCGCTGGGTATCAGCCAGAATCGCACAAAAAGAGGCAGAAGCCAAACAAGGGCAGATGATTTCTGCCTTAGCTGACGCCAAGCACAATGAGCATAAAGCCAATTTATCTCTTGAAAAGTCAGATCAATCACAGCAGCCATTACGTGAAGAAGAAGCAAAAAAGGGCGCTATTGTTCAACGCTTAAAAATTCTGCGTGAGCAGTTGGAACTGGAGATCAAAAAAGCAGGCAATTTGCAAACCGATCTTGAAAACAGGCAAAAGCAAATTGCCAACGATATGGATAGGGAAAAAGATCTCGTTGAAGAAAGCCAGCAATTGCTGGCGGGTTATGAGGGGGAAAGAAGTGACCTTCTCAAGCAGAATGAAGGGCAATATGAAGCTGCCCAAGTTGCCAAAGAAGAGGCTGACAAACAACAATATTTGTTGCAAGAAGCACAAAACAATGCGCGCCAGACCACAGAATTTCTGGCGCAATTGCGTGCGCACCGCTCTCAGGCTGAACGCTCTATGCAGGACGCAAAAGCGCGTATGGAAAAGCTGAAAATTCAAATCGAAGATGTTAAAAACGAAGCGAAAAACGTAAGCGATGAGCTTGATGGTGACAAGGTAATTGTGCAATGCCAAGAAGAGATGGCATTGGCAAAAACCCTGTCAAGCAAAGCAGAGGCGGGAACGCTTGAAGCGGAAAAACTATCCAGACAGGCTCAATCTGACCTGAGCGAAAGCGAGCCGGACCTAAGGGAACTTGAAGGGCAATTGCACAGGCTGGAAAGTGAAGCTGAAACACTGGCAAGGGTGCTAAATATCGAAGATAACGGGCTTTGGCCTGCAATCGTTGACGAACTCAAGGTGAATCCGGGGTATGAAATTGCCTTGGGTGTTACGCTTGGTGATGACCTTGAAGCGCCCTGCGACAATGGCGCTCCCATCTACTGGAGGGAACCGGCGAGCGGCAAAGACGATCCCAAGCTGCCAGATGAGGCCATTCCTCTGTCAAACTTTGTAAGTGGCACAGAAATATTGCAACGCAGTCTGAAACAAGTGGGAATTGTCAGCGCTGAAAATGGCGCCAAGCTCATGGATCAATTGCGCCCGGGCCAACGGTTGGTAACGAAAGAGGGCGATTTATGGCGATGGGACGGTCTGGTAATCAAGGCAGATGCACCAAGTCCGGCCGCCCAGCGCCTTTCCCAGCGCAACAGATTGGCGGATCTGGATGTGGAAATCAGCCGGGAGCGCAAAAGTTTAAGCCTGCTAAGGGATGGGATCAGTGAACAAAAATCACAATTATCCATCTGTCAAAATGAAGTAAAAATGCAGCGTGAAGCATGGCGAAACGCTCAACGCCAGCTATCCCAGGCTCAGGAAAAGCTGGATAGAGCCAAAAAATCTGTGGGGGATTTGGTAACACGCCAAAGTGCACTGGAAGAAGCCAGAATAAGATTGGCTTTTAGCCTTAAAGAAACAGAAGAAATTTATCTGGATGCAAAAAACGATCTAAGTGATGCAGACAGCCAAGATGATGCTCAACAGCGGGCCAATGCCGCTGAGGAAGAACTGGCAGCTGCCAGTATGAAAAGCCAATCAGCAAAACTGGCCCTTGGAAATTTCGAAAACTCAGCACAAATGCGAGAAGCGCGACTTAAACAGTTGCAGACAGAAATGCAAAGCTGGCTAAGAAGACAAAAAGGCGCGCAAGAGCAGTTGGAAACGCTTGGAAAGCGTTTTGAGCAAATTGGCGAACAACTAATTACACTTGCCAAAACACCGGATGACAATGCCAACAAGCGAAATGAACTGGACGATCAGTTGGAGGAGGCAACCCGTCAACACAATCATGCTTCTGACAATTTGAGCAAAGCCCAAACCATTCATCGTGAAGCGGACCGGGCAAGCCGGGAAGCAACAAAGGCGTTTAGTGAGGTAAGTACCGAACTGGCCCGAATCGATGAGCGGTTGAAAGGTTTGATGGGGCAGCGCCAGCAAATCGAGCAGATTGTTCAAGAGGCGTTGGGAATCAAGGCAGAACAAACTGCAGAAGCAGCTGCAATAAAGGCTCAGGATCCTTTGCCTGATGCCAATCAAACGGAAAAAAAGGTCGAACGGTTAAAATCTGAACGGGAGCGCCTTGGCGGGGTAAATCTTTCAGCTGAAAAAGAAATGCAAGAAGTTGCAGAAAAACTAACCACAATGGTCAATGATCGGGACGATCTGATTACCGCCATTTCCAAGCTGCGCACCGGAATATCCAGTTTAAACAAAGAGGGACGCGCGAGGCTGAACGAAGCGTTCGATAAGGTAAACGCTCATTTTCGTGAACTGTTCACATCCCTGTTCAATGGAGGCAGTGCCGAACTGACATTTATTGAAAGCGATGATCCTTTGGAGGCCGGTTTGGAAATTCTGGCCTGCCCGCCCGGCAAAAAAACCCAAACCCTCTCGCTACTTTCGGGTGGTGAACAAGCGTTGACCGCTCTGGCATTGATTTTTGCGGTGTTCCTGACCAATCCGGCCCCGATTTGTGTTCTTGATGAAGTGGATGCGCCTCTGGACGATGCCAATGTTGAGCGCTTTTGCAACCTTCTTGATTCCATGTGTTCACGCACACAAACCAGATTTTTGGTAATTACCCACAATCCGATAACCATGGCCCGGGTGGACAGGCTTTTTGGCGTAACTATGGCCGAAAGAGGGGTAAGCCAATTGGTGTCCGTGGACCTTGCAACTGCCCAGGCTGTGCAAGAGGTCGGATAGGGCTTGTTGCCGACTCTTACAATCGCAACCGACAAACCCGGTCATACTAAAAAAGTTTTTCGATTTTGTTGATAAAAATCAATGCGTTACGGAGCTATAAGTCTGCTTGACACCGCTAATCACTGACACTATGGTTCCGCCGACTTTAGGGGGCACCTCAAAAGGACAATAGAGCTGATCAATTAGGGGTTCTGAATGGCTGATTTCAAAAGTACGAAACAGTCAAAATCAGGCTCGAATGGATCGGAAACTGGTGAGTTGGGGGAAAAAATCCGGCAAGCCAGATCCGAACGACCCGGGATTGCTGCGGCCTCTGCCATGCGTCAAAACGAAATGACGGGGGCGGGGCGAGCACTCAGGATGGCATCGGAATTCGTAGCGGCAATAATTGTTGCGACAGCTCTTGGATATGCTCTGGACACCATTTTTGGCACGCAGCCGATTTTTATGATCGTGTTGATGTTGCTGGGGTTCGCAGCGGGGGTGCTGAATGTGTCACGGGCGGCAGCTGAAATGAATGCAGCAGCGCCCAAGCCGGACCCGGATAAACTGGTGCCGGTAGATGACGATGATGATGACTATTAAGAAGCTAGAGAGGCTTTTATAAATTGGCAGATCCTATCTCTCAATTCGAGATTAAAACCCTGTTTTCCTTTGGCACAGTCGGAGCGGACGAAAGTGGCGCTAACGGTGTAGATCTGGTTTTTACCAATTCTGCCCTGTTTATGGTTTTGACCGTCGGCTTTATTGTCACCTATATGATACTTTCAACTCGTGGCCGCGGACTTGTTCCATCGCGCTTGCAGCTGGTTTCGGAAATGTCATACGAATTCATTGCCAATATGGTGCGATCTTCCGCTGGCTCTGAGGGCATGAAATTTTTTCCTCTGGTATTTTCACTGTTCGCATTTATCTTTGTTGCCAACATGTGGGGCATGTACCCCTATTTCTTTGCGGTGACCAGCCAGATCATCATAACCGCCGCATTGGCATTGCTGGTGATGGGCGTGGTGATTTTTTATGGCGTCTGGAAGCATGGCTTCGGGTTCTTAAAGCTTTTTGTTCCTTCGGGGATTCCTTTGCCGATCCTGTTTATTGTTGTTCCAATCGAAGTGCTCTCATTCCTTTCAAGGCCTCTTAGCCTTTCTCTTCGACTGTTTGGAAACATATTGGCCGGGCATATCGTTCTTAAGGTATTTGCCGGGTTCGTGGTTTCTTTGAGCGCGCTTGGGGCATTGGGGATGGTGGGTTCAGTTTTACCTTTTGTCATGGCGGTCGCTCTTACCGGGCTGGAGTTTTTAGTCTCGGCATTGCAGGCATTCGTGTTTGCCGTTCTCACATGCATCTATCTAAACGATGCAATTCATCCTGGTCACTAGCGAGAAACGCAGTTACCAGTATTTTCAACCATCAAATTATTTAACAATTATCTCAAGGAGAGAAAAAATGGAAACTGAGGCAGCAAGACTCATTGGTGCGGGCATTGCAACTATTGGCATGGGTGGAGCCGGTGTCGGTGTGGGCATCATCTTTGGTAACTATCTTTCAGCTGCAATCCGCAACCCGGCAGCAGCGGCCAGCCAGTTTTCAAACCTGATTTTTGGTTTTGCTGTGACAGAAGCGCTCGGCATCTTCTCTCTGGTTATTGCCTTCATGATCCTGTTTGCATAAATTCTACGAATTTATCCATCAGGTAAAATCAAAGCTCTCCGGGCCAGTATGATTTTCACACTGGCCCGGACACACACAATCTCAAGATAGAGCTTTCTAGAGCAGTCCCTATCGTTCTAAAACGGATTTTGTGTAAAGGTTTAAGCAAACGAGGTAGATAAAATGGCGAGCGACACGCTGACAGACACTGATATTGTTGGTGAAAATGCAGATGACCCCACCATAGTTGTGGAAAATGGCGAAGTAGTTGATACCGAGTCAAAAGCTGATACCTATGCTGAAACGCAGGCTGATCCATATGGCGCAGAAGATTCTGTGTTTCCCCCATTTGATTCAACAACATTTGGAGCGCAGTTATTCTGGCTGGCTCTGACTTTTGGCATTTTATATATAATAATGAGCAAAGTTGCGCTGCCAAGAATTGGTGAAATTCTTGAAGTGCGTCGCGATCGCATTGAAGGGGATCTGGCTGAAGCCGAACGTTTGCGGCAAAAAACTGATCAGGCCATTGAAACCTATAAAGAAGAACTAGCTGACGCGCGGGCGAAATCCCACGGCATCGCGGATGAAACCCGCAATAAAATCAAGTCGCAAATGGACGAAAAACGCCGTGAAGTTGAAGCTGATCTTGCAAGGCAAATTGCTTCAGCAGAAACGCGGATTTTAAAAACTAAAACTGACGCATTGAGCAATGTAGAGCAGATCGCCGCTGAAACTGCGGTTGCACTGGTTGGAAAACTTACCGGTAAAGTCAGCATCAAGACTGCTCGTGTGGCAGTTAATGCTGTTGTGAAGGAATAGGGCAAATGGAACTGGACAATACTTTTTGGACGGCAGCTGCTTTCTTTGTTTTTTTGGGGCTGATGGTTTATCTGAAAGTGCCAAAAATGGTCACCGGAAACCTTGATGCTAAAATCAACAAGATTCAAAGCGATTTGGACGAGGCAAAAAAACTGCGCGAAGAAGCTCAAGCTCTGCTGGCAAAATATGAACGCAAGCGCAAATCAGCTCAGAGCGAAGCTGACGATATTATCGCTGCTGCTGAAGAAGAAGCTATTCGTATTGCTGATGAAGCAAAGATATCTCTTGAGGAAATGATCGTTAGACGCACAAAATCTGTCGAAGAAAAAATTGCTCAGGCAGAATCTCAGGCCATAGCTGAAGTTCGTTCCCGATCTGCTGAAATTGCTGTGGAAGCTGCAAGATCACTGCTGGTTGATCAGATGGTCGATCAGGGCGATGTACTTGTTGATGCTGCCATATCAGATGTTGGCGCTCGTCTGAACTGATTTTTATTTGTAGCAATACCAATTTTAAAAAGCCCCGATTGTTTAAGCAATCGGGGCTTTTTTATCAATAGGTTCTAAGGGAAACATCTGCCTTTTTAGGTGGAAGCAGAAAACGTTCGCGTTCAAGCCTCCTGTTTGCTCCATCGCAAAACCGGGTTGCGGGCGGCACCGGTTTCATCAAGACGTCTCAAGGGTGCCTTGGTTGGCGCATTAACAAACCTTTCCACATCTCCCCCCTTTGCTGACCTTGCCAAATCCAACATTGTTTGCGCAAATGCATCGAGGGCATAAAGGCTTTCACTTTCCGTAGGTTCAATAAGCATGGCTCCGTGCACAACCAGAGGAAAATACATGGTCATCGGGTGATACCCTTCATCGATCATGGCCTTGGCAAAATCCAATGTGGTAACGCCGGTTCCTTCCAGAAAACTATCATCGCTCAATGTTTCGTGCATACAGGGCTGATCACCATAGGGCATGGAAAACTCTTCCTGTAATCTGGCTTTTAGATAGTTGGCGTTCAGCACTGCATCTTTGGCCGCTTGAGTAAGACCATCGCCGCCATGGCTGAGCATATAGGTCAATGCTCTGGTGAACATTCCCATCTGCCCATGAAAAGCGCAAAGACGGCCAAATGAATGATTGCCCTGCCCATGTTCTTCAATATCAAATCCACCATCACCCTTTTGCACAAAAGGAACCGGAGCAAATGGGGCCAAAGCTTTTGATAATACCACCGGGCCAGCACCGGGCCCTCCACCCCCATGGGGAGTTGAAAAGGTTTTATGGAGATTGATATGCATAGCATCAACCCCTAGATCTCCGGGCCTGATTACACCCATAATGGCGTTGAAATTTGCGCCATCGCAATAAAAATATCCACCTGCCTCATGAACGGCGTCGGCGATTTTTTTCACGTCCGGTTCAAATAATCCACAGGTATTGGGGTTGGTAAGCATGATTGCCGCCACGTCCGGGCTTAGCGCTTCTTCAACTGCTTTTACATCAACCGTACCATCGGATTTAGCTGGAATCGATACAACTTTATAGCCAAGAAAAGCAGCGGTTGCCGGATTGGTGCCGTGGGCGCTTTCAGGCACCAAAACAATATTGCGGTGGCCCTGACCGCTGGCCTTGTGAGCGGCTTTGATGGCCATCATCCCACACATTTCGCCATGGGCGCCAGCCTTTGGACTCATGGCTACAGCGCTGGTATTGGTCAAAACCATCAACCAGTGAGCAAGCTCAGAAATAACACCTAACGCTCCCTGAGCAGTTGAAACCGGTTGCAGTGGATGAACATCGGCAAATCCGGGAAGCCTGGCCATTTTTTCGTTCAGGCGCGGATTGTGCTTCATGGTGCAACTGCCAAGGGGGTAAAGCCCGGCATCAATGGAATAGTTCAGCCGAGACAATCTGACATAATGGCGCATATTTTCCGGCTCGCTTAGGCCGGGAAGATCAAGTGGGGTTTGACGGCGAAAACTACCCAACCGCTGATTGTCCACTTCAACATCAGGCAAATCCACCCCGCTATGCTCCGAGCTGCCAATTTCAAACAACAGTGGCTCGGTGGGCAGCAGTGAGCAATCCCCATTTCGGGATGGTGCAACCTGATCTGGTCTGGTGGAGCGTCCGACAGAATTCATGCTCATGACAATTCCTCCCTCAAGGCTGAAACAATGGCTGCGATATCACCTGAACTGGTTAGTTCGGTGGTTGCCAGAACAATCAAATTCGCTAAATCTTTATTGGCAGGCTCAAGACGGGAAACCGGTAATCCAGCCAGAATGTTTTTACTGGCAAGCGCATTAACAACGCTGTTGGCATCTTTATTTATGCGGATGGTGAACTCGTTGAAAAAGGTTGAATTCAATACCTCAACGCCTGATATTTTTGCCAGTTCATCGGCAAGTTTGCAGGCATTGGCATGATTGATCTTTGCCAGTTTTTGCAATCCCATTTCTCCGAGCAGACTAAGGTGGATGGAAAAAGCCAAAGCGCAAAGGCCGGCATTGGTGCAGATGTTAGAGGTGGCTTTTTCGCGCCTGATATGTTGCTCACGGGTTGAAAGGGTCAACACAAATCCGCGCCTGCCCTCACTATCAACTGTTTGTCCGCACAAGCGCCCCGGCATCTGGCGAACAAATTTAGAGCGGGTTGCAAGCAGGCCCACATAGGGACCGCCAAATCCAAGGGGATTGCCAAGAGACTGCCCCTCACCCACAACAATATCAGCACCCAGAGCGCCCGGAGCCTCTATCAACCCAAGGGCGATGATTTCAGTAACAACAACAATCAGCAACGCTCCTTTTTCATGGGCGGCATCGGCAAGTGCTTTTATATCGTGTAAATTGCCATAGAAATCCGGGGTCTGGACAAGAATTGCTGCGGTATCATTATCAATCTGATCGATAATTTGTGCTCTTCCTTCAGGGTCAGCATCAAAACAAACCAGCCCCTCATCAGCGCTCAAATAGGTTTTGGCCACGTCTCGATATTGGGGATGCAGACCACCTGAAAGTAGAATTTTTTTGCGTCTTGTCTGGCGTCTGGCCATAAGAATTGCTTCGGCAGCAGCGGTGGAACCATCATACATGGAGGCATTTGCCACCTCCATTCCTGTAAGGTGGGCGACCTGTGTTTGAAACTCAAACAACATTTGCAGCGTGCCTTGAGAAATTTCAGGCTGATATGGGGTGTAAGCTGTCAACCATTCCGAACGCTGAATGAGGTGATCAACACTGGCTGGAACATGGTGACGATAGGCCCCCGCTCCAATGAAAAACGGGCCATCAGAACCAGTGCGGTTTTTGGCTGCCAACGCACCCATGTGTGCCTCGACCTCAAACTCCGGACTGGTAGGGGGCAGGTCAATCGGTTCGCGCAATTTAAGCTCTTTGGGCACTGTCGCAAATAATTCATCAACCGAATTGATGCCTATTACATCGAGCATTTTCTTTCGTTCGGCTTCGGAATGGGGCAAATAACGCATATTTTTAGTACCTGTTTTATTTAAGAGCTTCGCAAATTGGGGCTTAACCTGATCAGGCTATCTGGGCTGAATAGGCAGCTTCATCCATGAGATCGCCAAGCTGATTGATATTATCAAGAGTAACCTTTATCAGCCAGCCAGCGCCCATTGAGTCTGAATTTACCTGTTCGGGATTTGCTTCAAGGGCTTCATTTATTTCCACAATGGTAAAATCCAGCGGAGCATAAATTTCAGAAGCCGCCTTTACCGATTCAACTACGGCAAACTCATCACCTTTTTTAAAGGTGGCTCCAACTTGTGGCAATTCAACAAAAACAATGTCACCCAGCTGGTCCTGCGCATAATTTGATATGCCAATGGTTGCGGTGTTACCTTCGGCAGCTACATATTCGTGATCGGTTGAAAACAGAGTTTTAGTCATGATTTTTAATCCTGATTTTAGTGGCATTTGAATGCTTGATTGATGGCTAAACGCCCGATTGACGGGCATAATTTTGTGGCACGAAGGGCATATTTGAAATGGCTCCGGAAATTTTTCTTCCCCTGACAATTGCAACTATTTCTGTGCCTGGTGCAGACATGGAAGCTGGCACATAGCCCATGGCAATTGGAGAACCAAGGGTGGGCGAAAAAGTTCCCGAAGTTATGGAGCCGATTTTTTTATCCGCCTCATCAACAATATCTGCCCCTTCGCGAACGGGCATGCGACCGTCAAATAAAATGCCGACACGCAACATTTTTGGACCGTTTTTCAGAACCGAAATTACAGCGTCAGCTCCGGTAAAACCTCCGGTTTCGCGACGTTTTTTTCCAACGGCAAAAATAATATTTGCAGAAACCGGGTCGATTTTATCGTTCATGTCATGACCATAAAGGCAAAGACCTGCCTCAAGGCGTAAACTATCGCGAGCGCCAAGACCGGCGGGCAGTACTCGCTCGTCGCTAAATAGGATTTTGGCCAGTTCGGTTGCTCTTGAACTGGCAACAGAAATCTCAAACCCATCCTCTCCCGTATAGCCACAACGAGAAATCTGACATTCGATGCCAGAGATATCAGATGAGGTGGTTTGCATGAATGCCAGCTTAAAAGGTGCATCGGTAAAACTGGACAATATTTTGGCGGCCAACGGCCCTTGCAGGGCCAAAAGCGATCTATCTTCGTGCAATTCAAATTTTAGTTTGTCGCCAAGAGCTGTTTTAAAAAGCTGCAAATCATGGTTTTTTCGAGAAGCGTTGACAACGATGGACAGGCATATGCCTTGAGCCTGAGCGCGCCCACCTTCATCGGAACGCGTTACAATCAAATCGTCTTCAATGCCCCCTGCATCATTAAGCAGCACCGTATAGCGCATGCCGCCGGGCTTCAGATTTTGAAGATTGCCCGGCAATAAAGTTTCTAGCGCCTTTGAAGCCGTGGCAAAATCGGCTCCGCTGACGCTGACTTGTCCCATGTGAGAAACGTCAAACAAACTGGCTGAATTTCTGGTGTGATTATGCTCATCGATCAAACCTTTGAATTGAACCGGCAAAAAGTAACCGGCAAAATCAACCAAGCGACCGCCTTGAGCACTATGTAAATCAAACAGGGCTGTTTTGATGGGATTAGATGGGGAACTGGACAATTGAATTTCTCCGAATTAGCAAAAAAGCGCAGTTTACCGTCGCAAACGCGAAGGTGCAGAACTGCCCTCTCTGTATGCTTGCCTGAGAGATTTCCCGAAATGGTTTCCGGTTACTCCTTCGGCGGGAACAAAAGTTCCTCTTTCCAGAGTTTGGTGCTGAATGCGGTCCTTTTTACCTGAGAGTTTCCAGGGCGGTTGCTCCTTCGGTGCCGGTAAACGCAATTCTGGCGCAACCAGTCTCTCCCGCATTCAGTCTCTATTTTGAATTATTTGTAGCCCGTGGTCAATTGCAATCATGCACAAGAAAATTGTTGGGGAAAATTAAAAAATTTTCCAAAAATTGTGCAAAACAATATCGGCAGCAATTTTATTTCACTCAACAAGGAAATTGAAGCGATCAAGTTTGCGGATCAAAACCCACCCATATGACAATATCTTCTCCCCCAAGATAGGGAATGGCAACATTTTCTACCACTTTAACAAATTCCTGAGATCTGTCTGGTGGACTAACGGATACAGGAATATTGTAAAGCTGTGAAAATACAGCAATTTCGTTTCTCTCAACTGCAAATCGCAGGGGAAGATTAAGGGATTTTTGTGTGTCGTTGGGACCTAACAACATGCGCCCTACAACGCCAATTTTCACGGTAATCAAACCATTTGAAACCACGCAGTTACGCGACTGCCCATCAATAACCGCCTGATAATTCAATGCGCTGGCATCGCCAACCCGGTTTGGCAGATAAGAAAAAATTGCTCCTCCGCCCTGACGAATTTTAATGGGGGGGCAAACCGTGGCAATCGCTGGTAATGCGGATGACTGCACCTGAGAAATCTGCGCTGAATCCGGTGTGGTTTGTGCTAGTTCAGCTGCTGGAGATCCTGCACCAGAACCACCAAAGCCCCCAATGCTACAAGCTGAAACGGTCATCAATATCGCTGTTGGAAGAGCGAAATTTTTTGTAAAACCAAAAAAACTGCTTGATATCATTTGATCTAAATTCCTTAAACTGCACAAGTCTCTTTAACACGGCCTGAACCAAGTACATCAAGAAGATGCAAAGCTCCAGTGTTAGTTGTCTGCCCACGAGCTTCATCTACATAGATATTTGTAACATTGCCCTGTTCAATTATCATTGAGGAACGCACAAAACGAGTTCCCAGACCCGTGACGCTAAGATCCTGATTTAATCCAAGCGCACTGGCAAAACGTCCATCAAAATCTGCAAGAAAGTCAATCTCACCAATTGCACCAGTATTTTTAGCCCATGCATCCATTACGTATTTATCATTAACCGATGCGCACACAATGCGTTTTATGCCAAAATCTCTAAAAGAGTGAGCGTTTTTCAAATATCCCGGCAAGTGATAATTGTGACAGGTGGGGGTAAAGGCACCGGGTAGCGTAAACAATATACTGGTCCCATCGGCAAACAGGTCGGACGAATTAATTTCACCGCTGAACTTTTCTTTTATGCACCAGATCGAAACACCGGGAATTTTTTCGCCTGATTTAATCATCTCTTTTTCAACTCAAAACCTGATATCAATTCCGGCTATCGCCAATTGCGAAGTTTTAGCATGTTTACTCAACTAGTCTGAAAATTCAAGCAATTGACTAATTTCATACGGACCTTGTGGTGACATGAATATTATTGACACGTTCTGGCCACGCCAGTTTTTGCTTTCAGTGCCACCCAATTTCTCAAACGCATATATGCCCGGTATCGGGCTTTTTTGAGGCGGCGCAAATACGGTCGCCTCAGATCCAATTGTTGCAATTATGCTGGATACATCAAGGTTTAGATCATTCACCTCAACCAGCAACATTGCGCGCTCACTATCAAAGACTACCGATCCGATGGGGCTTTGCTCCATGTCCCAAGGGATTGGTGTGTTTGCAATCGCTTGAGAAATTCTGATAGCGGAGCTGGCATCGCGTTCCTCAAAAACAAGATTGTGAGATATTTGAACCTTAACCGGCACGCAAACCTCAGAGCAAACTCCCAAAATCATTTGCAAATCTAGTTGGGGGGAAGCTCCGGTGACGTCAATTTCAATGGGTAGAATAAAATTTCCCCGGTAAATATAGTCAACATAACCATACAAAACCTCACGGCGCGGAATTGGCCAAACCGGTGTTAATTCACCAATATTCACCGAAGCGCTGCTATCAAGGGTAAGGGGAATTCCGGTTTCTCCCGGCACGCGCCAATAGGTGTTGGAAGATTGAGGCATGGCAATTTCCAGCGCCGCCATGGTGGTGCCATCGCTTGAAAGAGTATCGGAGAATATCAGGCGCAGTTTTGCATCCGCTGTTACCTGTTGCCATGCGGTCTGGCCGGCAATTGCTGCTGGCGAAAAAATTAAAAATGACATAAATATTATTAATGCTCGCATAGGACAGGTTTAACGCAATTTGCAAAAACATCAATTAAAAGCAGTAGCGTATATATCACCAGCAATTCAATTTTATGTAATCTCCTATGTAAACTTGTCTGTAACCTATGCTTTTTGCGAACAAGAAGTTAAATTCAGTGAAAAGACAAAAAACAATTTCCGGCTCTCATATGGATAGAAAAAGTAAACTGCCGCCTGCGGGCGAAATGGAAACCCTACAGGGCCAGTTTCTGGTCGCTATGCCGTTGATGGACGACAAGCGATTTAAGGAAAGCGTATTATTTATTGTTGAGCATAATAGTGAAGGGGCAATGGCAATCGCTATTAACGAGCAAATGCCTCAAATTAAATTCGAAGATGTATATAGGGACCTGCTAAGCGCATCAGCTGTGCAAAACAACAAAGACAAAAAAATAATTTCTTCATCCATGGGCTCTCAACCAGTGTTTAGAGGCGGCCCGGTGCAAACCAACAGGGGTTTTTTGCTGCACGAGGCTCAAGAGCCGCTTGAGGGGATTTCATTCCCGGTAACCTCAACAATATCGTTCAGTGTAAGCATGGACACATTGCGCGGTTTTGCTGCGAAGGATAATCCGGGCAATATAATTTTTGCGCTGGGTTATTGTGGATGGCAGCCAGGGCAATTGGAAAACGAGTTGGCGCACAATGTCTGGCTGACAGTCCCCTATAATTGTGACCTGCTATTTGTCACTGACTTTGAAAAGCGCTATGATTTTGCTTTGGAATTATTAGGTATTACCAGAGCCAACCTGAGTGCCTTTAGCAGCAGGGCTTAACGCGCAAGAGAGTTTAGGGTCAGGACCTAGCTCTGAGGCTGCTTGAATTTTGGTTTATTTGGAATATTG
>CAZMVQ010000006.1:45809-57764 GCA_964569865.1 uncultured Devosia sp. | reverse complement strand
CATGGGTTGATTTATAAAGCAAAATATCCGCCGCCATCAAAGAGGGATAGGCAAAGAGGCCAAGGGATACATTTTGAGAATTCTTGCCAGCTTTATCCTTGAACTGGGTCATGCGCTGCATCCAGCCCATTCGAGCTACACAGTTGAAAACCCAAGCTAATTCGGAATGCTCGATCACTTGGGATTGGTTAAATATAATGTGCTTTTTGGGGTCAACACCAGCAGCAAGATAGGCAGCGGCAACCTCATAGGTGGCCCGTTTTAAGTCTGCCGGATCCTGCCAGACCGTGATCGCGTGCAAATCGACAACACAATAAATACAGGCGTGGGTTTTTTGCAGTGGAACAAAGCGCTTTATGGCACCTAAATAATTACCCAGATGCAAATCGCCTGAAGGTTTAATGCCGGAAAATACGCGCAAGGGGAAACTGCTCATGGGTTGAAATCCTGTTATGAAACGATAGAGATATTTTGTGAGTTAATGCCCAAAATAGCTGAAATTTGCAAGAGCAGCTATGGTGAATGAATAATTAAAAAATTTATTTCAATGCCCTGAACTGTTGCGATAATTCATTTAGTCTAACCACACCAAACAAATGCAAAATGGCAAAATAGGCAATCATACCAATCGTTAGCACCAGACCTAGCGCTCCAAATTGCAGCAAGGATGAATAAGAACCATCCAATGCATCCCCGGCCAAATTCCCCAACACCCACAATATAACAAGCATAATTATACTGGCAAAAACAAACAGAATATGATGGCGTAACTCTTTGTTACGTAAAGAAAAATGCCCCCGCCAAGCCAATATTCCCATCAGGAAAAGCGCATTGAACCAGGCCGCTATACTAGTTGCAATAGCGATTGCCGTCTGAGCTAAAGCCGGAAACAGCACAACAGAAATGACAATATTTATAACTACGGAAATCGCCGCCAAAATGGTTGGGGTCATTGTATCTTCGCGGGCGAAAAATCCGGGCTGAAAAATCTTGATCAAAACAAAGGCCGGCAGACCAAGAGAAAAAGCGCTGAGCGCTGAGGCAGTAGCAAGGGTTGCCGTGGTATCAAACGCTCCGCGTTCAAACAGAACCTGAACAATTGGTTTGGCCATAATAAACAGGGCCGCCGCTGCTGGCAGGCATAACATCATGGCCAAAAACAGTGATTTTTCCTGAGCTAAAGCGGCCTGTTGCGGACGATTGCCTTTTACATGGCGGGAAAGTTCGGGCAGCAAAACCACCCCGATAGCAATGCCGATTATGCCCAATGGCAATTGATAAAGCCGGTCCGCATAATAAAGGTAGGAAATGGTGCTGGCCGCTCCCGAAGCTATTATCGTGCCGACAAAAATGTTGATCTGGGTAATGCCTCCGGAAAACATCACCGGTAAGGCCAGCGCAAAAAAGCGCGCGATATCGCGGCCAAAAACCGGCCAGCGCAGATAGGGAAACAATCCGGTTTTATACAAAGCCCAAACTACAATCGCCACCTGAGCAAAACCGCCAATGATTACCCCAAGGGCCAAAAACACTGCTCCGGCAGGCTTATCGGCAATAAAAAATACCAAAAATCCAAGAATAATAACCAGCACAATATTGAGCATAACCGGGGCAAAAGCCGCAGCCAGAAATTTACCCAACCCGTTCAGCATTGCACCATAGGCAGACATCACAGACATCAGAGCCAAATAGGGAAAGCAAATGCGCGCCAGCAGAACCGTGAAATTGAATTTTTCTTCATCCGCGACAAAACCGGGAACAAACCAGGCCATGATCTGGGGCATAAAAATTTCAGCAAGGATTAAAACAGCGAACAAAAACAAAATAAGCCATGATATTATTCTGGAGGCAAAGCGACCTGCCGCCTCCTCGCCCTCCCGCTCCAACACTCCTGAAAAAAGCGGGATAAAAGCGGCATTAAAGGCCCCTTCAGCGAACAAACGCCTAAACAGGTTTGGAAAGCGAAAAGCGGCAAAAAAGGCATCCGCAGCCATGGAGGTGCCAAGCAGGCCGGCAATCAAAATATCACGGACAAAGCCCATTATTCTTGAAAGCAGGGTCATGGACCCGACTGAAAAGAAATTCTTGTAAAGGTTCATGCTTTAACCGCTTTTATTGCAGATACGGGCGCCAAAACCGACAATAAAGAGCGTTTGATTTTTTTCTGCCGGACGGGATCAGAAATTTTTGCGCCGGTCAGGTCAGTAACATAAAAAACATCCACTGCCTTTTCCCCGTAGGTGCCGATATGGGCTGAACCGATAGTTAAATTCAAATCAGCTAGTTGCCTCGTTAAATCATAAAGCAAACCGGCACGATCAAGACCTGAAACTTCAATCACAGTGAATTTTTGCGATAGACCATTGGAAATTTGAATGTCGGGGGGAAGTTTAAAAGGTTTTAGGCGTTTATTCAGACGTGAATCAGCGCCCAGATTTGACGGAATTACTTTAGTGCCGTCCAGCAATTGTTTGACCGTATCAATTACCCGAACGGCGCGAATTTTTTCGTCTTCATCGGAGTTGAACGAGCGCCTCAAACGCAAGGTATCAAGGGCGTATCCATCGCGCATGGAAGAAATATGAGCGCCAACAATCGATGCTTGCGAAAGAGTGCAGGCGGCAGCGATAAAGGATAATAATCTGGGGTGATCAGCGGTATAAAAGGAAACTTCTGTTATGCCCTCAAAAGATCTGACCGAGCAGTTTCCACAAAAACTCTGATTGTTTTTATCGGCCCTTGCCACCATTTTTGCGTGTTCAATCTGCAGGGATGGGTCGGTTCTAAGCCAATAGGGGGAATAATGGCGAGCGATATAGGCCTCAATGCCGGTTTTGGTCCAGCCGCTATCAAGAGCCAAAAGAGCCTCGATCAAAGCAGATTTTACCTCCACCAACCGCTCCTTATGATTGACCTTGGAATGGCCCCCGGAAAGCAGCGGTTCGGTAGCATAATAAAGGGAGCGCAAAAGCGAACCCTTCCAGCCCGTCCATACACCGGGGCCAACGGCGCGAATATCGCAGGCGGTCAAAATCATCAGCAAAGCCAAGCGATTGGGGCTTTGCACCAGCTGGGCAAATGAGTGGGCTGTTTCCGGGTCCTGAATATCGCGGGACTGGGAAATTTCAGACATGATAAGATGATAGCGAATAAGCCATGCGACCGTTTCGATTTCTGGTGGTGTCAGGCCAAAACGAGGGCAAAGTTTGCGGGCAATTTTTTCTCCCACAATGGAATGATCTTCTTTACGGCCCTTGGCAATATCGTGCAAAAAAAGCGCCACAAACAATAATTTAGTATCGCTAAGGGTTGGCAATAATTCGTGGGTTAGCGGCAATTCTTCCTTGTATTCACCGCTTGCGATCCCTGCCATCACACCAATCGAGCGAATGAGATGTTCGTCCACCGTATAATGGTGATACATATTAAACTGCATCAGAGCGACAATTTTGCCAAATTCAGGCACAAATTTGCCCAATACCCCACTCTCATTCATCCGGCGCAATATACGTTCTGCAGATTTGTGATTGGTGAGAATTTCAAGGAACAGCTTGTTGGCTTTTTTGTCATTGCGCAGCGAAGTGGTGATCAGACCAAGGGATCTGGAAATCTGCTTTAGAGCTTCGGGATGAAACAAAATATCTTCGCGAGCCGCCAACCAGAATATTCTGATCAGGTTTATGGGGTTGTCGGCAAATACACCATCATGGGATGCGTTGATACGTCCGCGCTCCACCACAAAATCTTTTTCCCCTTCGATTTTTCGGGTGCCCTTATGCCAATTCGATAAGAACCGACCTAATAAATCAGGCTTTTTTGCGTGGGCGAATTCCAAAGAGGCACAAAATAGCCGGGTTAAATCCCCCACATCCTTAGCCACTAAAAAATAGCGCTTCATAAATCTCTCAACGCTTAACATTCCGGCACGATCGGCAAAATCAAGTCGTCGGGCCATTTCCGGCTGCACATCAAAATGCAGTTTTTCCTCCGCCCGCCCGGTCAAAAAATGCAAATGACAGCGGACACTCCATAAAAAATCTTCGGCCTTTTCAAATACTCGCAGCTCCGATCTGGTAAATACTCCTTTTTCCACTAATTCAGCATTGGAATTTACAGAGTAAAAATATTTACCGATCCAGAACAGGGTATTTAAGTCCCTTAAACCCCCCTTGCCGTCCTTGATATTTGGCTCAACCACATAGCGAGTATTGCCATATGCCTCGTGGCGAACATCACGTTCGGCCAATTTTGCATCAATAAACTGGGGGCCGGTTCCGGCAATAATTTCAATTTTAAAACGCTCAACCAAGGTTTGAAACAGGCTTAAATTTCCAACCAAAAATCTTGATTCCAGGGTAGCCGTGCGCACCGTCATATCGGTTTTGGCCATCAAAAGGCACTCGTTCATGGTGCGAACCGCGTGGCCGACCTTCTGGCCAAGATCCCAAAGCATATAAAGCACATATTCTATTATTACCTGACAATGTTCACAGGGTTGAGAGGGCAGAATAAACAGCAAATCAATGTCTGAGCCGGGGGCAAGAGTGCCCCTTCCATAACCACCAACCGCCGCGATGCAGATATCATGAGTTTTTTGTTGGCCGCTTTTTTGCCGGTCAGACAAAAACACATGATCAACTGCAAAGGTCAGAATAGAGCGAATAATCTCGTCTTCAGTCAGGGAGAGATTTTGCGCACAGCGCACACCGCGCCGGTTGGCTAAAAGATCAATCTGGGTTGATTTTCTCGCCTTTTCCAATTCATCTTTAAGCAATTGCAAAAACAATGAACGCGACGACAGACTGGCGGGATCATCATTGCCAATTTTTTCCAGCAATACCGAAATAATTTGCTTTGAATCCGTTAGCGAAAAAATGGTCGCTGGTTTTTTGATTTTTGCCTGCTCAATCATTACCATGCCCCAACTAGCTCTTATGGGTCTTTTTGAGTTCGTATAAAAATTCAACGGCCTGCAAAGGAGTTAATTCATCCGGGTGGAGTTTTTCAAGCATTTCATCAACTGGATTGACAATTTTTTCATCCCGCTTGGGCTTTTGGGTAAACAGGGGCAGATCATCGAGCATTTTTGCAGTTGATCCCCCTTCCTGACTTTCCAGCATTGTTAATATCTGTCGTGCCCTCACCAAAACCTCTTCTGGAAGTCCGGCAAGACGTGCCACCTGAATTCCATAGGAGCGATCGGCTGCCCCTTTTGCCACTTCGTGCAAAAATACCACTTTTCCCTGCCATTCACGCGCCTTCATCGTGTGGTTGGAAACTCTTGGCAAAATGGAAGGCAGTGAGGTCAGCTCATGAAAATGAGTGGCGAACAAGGCCCGGCAGGCATTGCTCTGATGCAAGGCTTCTGCCGTTGCCCAAGCAATCGAAAGACCATCAAAGGTAGCGGTGCCGCGCCCGATTTCATCCAAAATCACCAAAGAGCGTTTTGTGGCCCTGTTCAAAATCGTTGCAGTCTCAACCATCTCAACCATAAAGGTTGAACGGCCACGGGCAATATCATCGGAAGCTCCAACTCTGGAAAACAAGCGGTCTACAATGCCGATATGGGCCGATGTGGCGGGAACAAACGAGCCGATCTGCGCCAAAATTGCAATTAGGGCGTTCTGGCGCAAAAATGTGGATTTGCCCCCCATATTGGGACCGGTAACCAGCCATAACTGACCGCCGCCTTTTGCCCCCTCAATTCCCGTAAGATCACAATCGTTAGCGATAAAACTGCTTGCGCTATTGGAGAGAGTTTGCTCGACCACCGGATGACGTCCGCCGGTAATTTGAAACTTTAGCGAATTATCAATGGTCGGGCGACAGTAGGAATTTTGAGTTGCCAATGTTGCTAAACCATAGGTCAGGTCTATACGGGCTAAAGCATCAGCACAGTTACGCAAATTTTCTCTGTGATTGATGGTTTTTGCCAGCAATTGTTCAAATATCTCTGTTTCAATTTCAAGGGCGTTTTGTTGGGCCGTGGCGATCTGCCCCTGTAATTCACTCAGTTCGGCAGTAGTAAAACGCATGGCATTGGCCATGGTCTGGCGATGAATAAACTCGGCATCAAAGGGCGCCTGCATAAGTTTTGAGCCATGGGCGGCAGGCACTTCAACAAAATATCCAAGCACATTATTATGTTTGATTTTTAAAGATTTTATTTCTGTTTTCTCGCACAGGTTAGCCTGTAACTGGCTGATAATAGTGCGGCTCTTTGTTGCCAGCTCCCTTTGCCTGTCGAGTTCTTTATGACAATTTTGCGCAACAAATCCGCCCTCACGAGCCAGTAATGGAGGGTTTTCAATCAATATATGATGAATTTCCTCGGCAAGCTCTTTAGGAATTTTGGCAACTATTGCCACTAGATCGGCAAAGCCATTTGGCAGGTCCGGCTTTTGCGCCAAGCAGGATAAAACCTTTATGGCCCCATCAATCGCTATAGCAATCTGAAACAGATCGCGCGGACCGCCCCGCCCCAGACAAAGGCGGGTTAATGGCCGGCTCATATCAGGCATACCAGCCAGAGCCTCACGCAATTGCTGACGAAACAAGCTATCGCCCACAAGAATATCAACCATATCGAGGCGCTGAATTATTTTGCTTTTATCAGCAAGCGGGGCCGTTAGTCGTCGGGATAATAATCTGGAGCCGGCACCCGTCAGGGTTTTATCAATGGCGTGGCGAAGCGAGCCCTTTGTTTCGCCGCGATTGGTAAAAAGAACCTCTAGAGATGACCATGTGGCGAGGTCAATCTGCATTCGCCCTTCAAGGGGGGCAATGGAGGGAGCGCGCAATGAAAGCCCGGCTTCTTTTTGGGTCTGGCCCACATAAAAAAGCAATGCCCCAAGGGCCGAACAGGCAGCGCGGGTAAATTCGGCCTGATCAAGAGAATTGAATGTTTTTTTCAATCGCTCAGCGGCTTTATCACTGTGAAAACATTCAGGGGCCAAAATTGCCTGATGTTTTATAAAGCCTAACGGAAGCAGAGTGTTTTCCTCGATATGATGAGCGGTTTTTTCGCTTAAAATCAATTCCGCCAGATCAAGACGTCCCAACTCATCTTCAAGGCGGTCCCCATCAATATCGGCAACAAAAGTCTCGCCGGTGGAAATATCGGCCCAGGCCAGCGCAAAATCGGTTTCCCCGTGGGAAATCATGGAAAGGGCACCAAGATAATTATTGGATGAACTGGCAAGCAAATCATCTTCGGTAATGGTACCGGGAGTTACCAGCCGCACCACATCGCGTTGGACAACGGATTTTGCGCCGCGTTTTTTGGCCTCTGCCGGAGTTTCCATCTGCTCACAGATTGCTACCCGGTGTCCAAAAGAAATCAATTTACGCAAATATTCCTTATGGGCACGCACCGGAACCCCGCACATGGGAATTTCTTTTCCCATATGCGTGCCCCTTGTGGTCAAGGCTATGCCCAGCGCACCGGCAGCAATTTCGGCATCTTCAAAAAACAATTCATAAAAATCACCCATGCGATAAAACAGTAAAAAACCCGGATTTACCGCCTTGATTTCAAAGAACTGGGCCATCATCGGCGTGACCGAAGATGGTTTTGTTTGGTTTTTTGCTGATTTGGCAGATTTTACCTGCCCCTCAGGCTTCAAGGAAGATTTATAGGGTGCTTGATCCATCAATAGTGATTTTTTGTTTCACAGGGAAAACCCAACCTAGGGCAGTTAAACCAGCTTGCCAACTAGATTGCGCACCGAACCTGCAACAAATTTAGGATATTATTCAAAAAAGGCGGATTATTTTGTCTGCGCGGACAGAGGAAGGTGTTGTGGCCATAATCTGATCAAACAAAAACAATCAAACCTGCGCCCAGAGCGCCAAGCAAAAGGGCGTGCATAACCACTATAATCAATGTGGTTTTTTGATACTGGGGTTTGTTGCGTTTGTGATTATACATGTGCTGGGCCAAAAGCCCCCCGATAATACCGCCGCAAAAATCTATAATATGCAGCTTTAATTCACTGATGCGCCAAATGCCCAAGCGGGCGGCCTTTTTATCCCAGGAATAGGCAACTATCGCCATTGCACCCATGGAAACATAAAGGGATGCCAGCCACAGGGGGATAACCCCCAAAACCTGCCCCAGTTGCAACAGAATCAGCAACATGGCAGCGGTTGCAATATGAGGTGAAAGAGAGGCTTTTATTCCCGTTACCGAACCAAGCACATCAACAGCTTTAGCAGATGGACGACCATTTTTTCCCTTAATAACTTCCAGCTCAAGCTGATCGCCGGTTTGTGGGCGAGGCATATGGGGATTTATGGACTTGATATGAACAAATACGCGCTCACTTCCCCCATGCAGCCGGGCAAAGCCAAAGCCGCGTTGATCGTTCCAATCCACCAATTGTGCCTGCGTTCTTGACATTTGCTCCACTTAAAGGCTCTGTGCCCTATTTAATTTGGGCCTGCGCCCATCATAAAACTGATCGCATTCATTATATGTAAGTGCCGGTTAACAAGCCCTCACCAGGGCGCTAAATTTATGTTAAATAATTAAAACTTCCTATGTGCTGACTAGGTGAAATTCCCTGTTAGGGCCTGACACCCGTCAGGGTTTGACCCCAAGGCGATAACTTAAAGCCTCGGCCACGTGTGAGCGGGAAATTTTTTCGATCCCTGCCAGATCGGCAATGGTACGGGCAACTTTTAATACCCGATGATAGGCCCGGGCAGATAAAGAAAACCGGTCTGATGCTTGTACCAAAAGGTCCTGACTATCCTTATCTGGACTTGCAATCTTTTCGATCAAATCAGGGCTGGCCGCAGCATTTGTATGCACATTTGTTATTCCGCAAGCCAAAAATCGCTTTTGTTGATGCTGACGGGCAATTTCAACCCGTTTTGCTACCTGTTTGGAGGTTTCTGCATTTGAGCGCCCAATCATATCCCGGGCTGAAACCGCCGGAACATCAATTCTTAAATCAATACGATCAAGAAACGGCCCTGAAACCCTTGACTGATAATCATCAGCGCAACGATCACCACGCCGACAGGTATGACCGGGTGTGCCTGCAAGGCCGCATTTGCATGGGTTCATGGCAGCGATCAGCTGAAATCTGGCCGGATAGGTAACTCTGGCATTGGCGCGGGCAATCGAGGTTTCTCCCGCTTCAAGGGGCTGGCGCAATCCATCGAGCACCCGAGGTGAAAATTCAGGCAATTCATCTAAAAACAATACCCCGTTATGGGCCAAAGAAACCTCACCGGGCCGAACTTTTAAGCCACCGCCAACCAAAGCTGCCATTGAGGCAGAATGGTGGGGGCAGCGAAAGGGGCGCTGATCAGAAATCTGGCCGCCGGCAAGTTCTCCAGCGATAGAGCGGATCATGGAAACATCCAGCATCTCACGGGGGTTAAGGGGCGGCAATATTGAGGGCAAGCGGGCCGCAAGCATGGATTTTCCGGCCCCTGGCGGGCCGATCATGAGCATATTATGACCTCCGGCGGCGGCAATTTCAAGCACTCGACGCGCCAGTTCCTGACCGCGAATTTCTCCAAGATCGGGCATATTGCTCGCTTTGGAATATCTAGCGGCAACCGGGCGTGTAACCAATTGATGTCCCGCCAGGTGATTGGCCAGAGCCAACAAATTTGCAGGAGCGATAATATCAATATCTTCACCTGCCCATGCAGCCTCTGGTCCACAGGCCTCAGGGCAAATAATACCCATCTGATGAGAGCTGGCGGCAATGGCGGCTGGAAGAGTGCCTGAAACTGAAGAAATTCGCCCATCCAGCGCCAATTCTCCCAATACCAGAAAATTTTGCACTGCATCGGAGGGCACAGCGCCAATGGCACCCATCAAGCCCAGCGCGATCGGCAAATCATAGTGAGAACCCTCTTTGGGCAGATCGGCGGGAGCAAGATTAATGGTTATGCGCTTTGGCGGCAGGCTTAATCCGGAAGCAATCAGGGCCGCACGCACCCGCTCTTTGCTTTCAGCCACCGCTTTATCGGGCAGGCCAACAATATTAAACGCGGGAAGCCCCGGCGCCACCTGTACCTGCACATCAACAAGCACCGCATCGATACCCAAAAAGGCAACCGTTTGCACTCGCGTAACCAATTTCAAGCCTCCCCTAAACCCTTATCAAAACAGGATTTTAGAAAACCGCTAGCAGATCATTTGAAAAAACTCAAGAACATTTAGTGAACAAATAATATATTTGCAAAATTTAACCCAGTAATCCGCTGGACTTAATGCCATCAAAAATAAACTGCACCGCCAGCGCCACCAGCAGAATTCCAACAATCCTTGAAACCACAGAAAGGCCCGTGAAGCCTAAAATTCGCTGAATTGGAATAGCCAAAAGCAGCGTTACCCATGTTAGTGCCATGATAGAAACCAAAGCTCCCATTATCATCCAGAAATCAGTATCCGTTGTTGCACCTGTGGTCAGCAAAATCACCGCTGAAATGGAGCCGGGACCTGCCAAAAGCGGCATAGCCATGGGAAATACGGAAATATCATCACGCTGGCGACTTTCCGCATCTTCTTTATTGGTTGTGGAGGTGCCCCCTGAATGGCGGGCAAAAACCATGTCGATTCCAATCAATATCAATAATATGCCCCCGCCAGTTTGAAGTGCTGGGATTGTAATGCCAAAAAGATCCAGAATTTGATTGCCCAAAAACCCGAACATCAACAGGATTACAGTTGCTATCAATATGCCACGGGTAGCAAATTTAAAGCGCTCGGCACCAGTGTTATCCTTGGTTAAAGCCGCAAAAATAAATGCAATATCGGCCACGCCAACGGTTGCAAAAAATGTGGCCATAGCAACTAAATAGGTCGATGTCATAAATACTAAACTTTCAGTTTCTCGACGAAGGCAATTTATTGGCGGCGCTTTTCAATAGCGTCTAAAATCAAAGCGGCAATATCCGGCCCACCAAAACGCTTGATTTCACGAATTCCGGTAGGGGAAGTGACATTTATTTCGGTAAGATAATCCCCGATTACATCAATTCCTACAAAAATAAAATCCCTCTCTCTAAGAGCGGGGGCGATTATTTTGCAAATTTCTTTTTCCCTTTTCGTCAGGGGAGAAATTTCGGGGCGGCCACCCGCATGCATATTTGAGCGGGCCTCACCTTCAGCCGGAATGCGATTTAGCCCGGCGATTGGCTCGCCATCAATAATGATAATGCGTTTATCGCCCTTTCTGACATCGGGAAGATATTTTTGAATCATAAACGGTTCGGGGAAATTCTCCTCAAACATTTCGAGCAGGGAAATCAGATTTTGATCGTCTTGACGGATAAAAAATACCCCGGCCCCGCCATTCCCGTGCAAGGGTTTTACGATTATATCGCGATGAAGAGCGCGAAAATCAGCAATCGCTGCCCGGTCGCGAGTAATAAGCGTTGGCGGCATCAAATCATGAAATTCAGTGACCAGAATTTTTTCCGGAGCATTGCGAACTTCATTTGGAGCGTTGACCACCAGAGTTTTGGGATGAATTATTTCCAGCATATGGGTGATGGTAATATAATTCATGTCAAAGGGAGGGTCCTGACGCAAAAGCACAACGTCAAATTCACTAAGATCAAGGCGATTAAACCCAGACAGGGAATAAAAATTCTCAGGCGAATTATCCGTCACGGAAATTTTTGCCACATTGGCGCTCAAAATGCCGCTATCCAGCGCCAGACTATCCGGGGTGTAATAGCTTAATTCATGGCCACGATCCTGAGCCTCCAGCATCATGGCAAAGGTAGAATCACCTCTTGGGTCAATGGAGGCAATCGGGTCCATTTGAACTGCGATTTTAAGTTTTTTTTTCATTTTTTGATCCAAGTCTCTGCCAGACGGGTTTTTATTTTAATCAAAACCTATGCACTAAGTTTTTGTTTTGTCGCGCTGCCGAAACGCAAAACCGCAAGAGCACTTTTGCTGGCAACGCTCTAGTCAGCCTC
>CAZMVQ010000006.1:25828-45709 GCA_964569865.1 uncultured Devosia sp. | reverse complement strand
TGCCGAAACGCAAAACCGCAAGAGCACTTTTGCTGGCAACGCTCTAGTCAGCCTCAAAGGCCCCCCTGAGGTGGACCGGAAAAGCACGGGGCTTAAGAAAAATCACATCAAAGCGCAGGTTTTTATCTGCCATTTGCGGATTGCGAGCAAGATAATATTTTGCCGCCCTGATAATACGTCTCTGATTTACCGCCTCAAGCGCCTCGGCCATCCCGTGTTTCGAGCTGCGCATCTTTACTTCTACAAAAACCAGCAAATCAGCGCGCCTGGCGATAATGTCAATTTCTCCAACCGGAGTTTTGAAATTTTTTATAAGAATAGAAAAAAGCTGCGCCCTTAAATAAATCGCAGCGATATTTTCTGCCACACGGCCGCGAAACTGGGCCCTCTTTCGCCGATTAACCGCTGATTTATTGTTTGAGTTTGAGGGCCGCATCATAAACCTTTTTGCGCTGCACACCAAATTTGGCAGATATTTCATCCACCGCAGATCTTAGTGGCAGATCGAGCAGAGATGACTTTAGAGCATTTAACCACATTTCTTCATCCACAATTTTCTCAGCAGCGCCAGCCAGTAATATCACCGCTTCACCACGAGGAGGATTATTTTCCAGCTCATTGGCAAGCTCTGACAATGATCCCGTTAATGTGCGCTCAAACTTTTTGGTTAGCTCCAAAGATATAGCCCCTTTTCGATCCGGGCCATATATTTCAATCATCGCGGCAATAGTTTTTTCAAGGCGGCGGGCGGATTCATAAAACACCAGCGTTTGAGAGGCGTCAGCCATTTTTTTTAGGGCGCTTAAGCGGGCATTTTGTTTCACCGGTAAAAACCCGACAAAGGTAAATTGATCGGTAGGCAGTCCGGCAACCATTAATGCACCAAGCAAAGCTGAAGCGCCGGGAAGGGCAAAAACATCAATTTTTTGCTCACGCGCCGCCTGCACCAGAGGAAATCCGGGGTCGGAAATCAGCGGTGTTCCCGCATCAGAAATCAGAGCAATGGCTGCGCCCTTTTGCAGCTTTTCAATAATTGAAGCGGATTTTTTTCTCTCATTATGCTCATGCAGAGAAGATTTTGGCGTATTGATCAGATAATGATCCAAAAGTCGGGCGCTTTGTCTGGTATCTTCACAAAGAACAAGGTCGGCAGCGGCAAGGGTTTGTAAGGCGCGAATCGAAATATCACGCAGATTGCCGATTGGTGTGGCAACCACATAAAGACCCGGCGCAAGCTCTGGCGCATCAAATTTTGTGCCAAAAATGCAATAGTGGGCCGATTTTTCTTCGTTTTGAGACACCAATATTCCTTTTGTCTGGTGAAACAGGAAGTCACAGCTTTAACCATCGATAAGTTGAATGTATAGTTGGGTTAGGTTATCGGTTGCCCATGATCAAAAATTGTGAACATCATTCTGACCAATTGAGATAATTAAAACCATTAGGGCCAGAACCCTAGAACTGATTAGAGGAACTTTGTGTTGGATAGCGCTATTTACGTAACACTCCATAAAAAGGCATCCAGTTTTGGCGCACATATAGCGCGATTTGCACGCCTTAAACCGACAAAAATAACTATGGGTGCGGTTTTGCTGGCAGCAATTACAGGTTGCTCAAGTGTTGGCTTTCCTCAGGTTTCAAATCCATTTCAAACCCTGCCGGCTCCGGCTCCTCTGGATGGTGTTATGCCCGGTGAGGGCCAAGTGCTTGGAACCGGTGCCGTTAGCGTTGCCATGCTATTGCCCCTTAGCGGTGATGTGGCAAGTGTTGGTCAATCCATGGCCAATTCTGCCAAACTGGCGATGGATTTTATTGCTCAAAGCCCCAATATCGGCTCCAACATCACTCTGACAATCATGGATACGGCCGGAAATCCATCCGTCGCTGCCGCAAGAGCCAGTGAAGCAATAAGAGGGGGCGCAAGCGTTATTCTTGGCCCCTTAAAGGCAGAAAGCGTTAGGGCGGCCGGTGCTGTAGCGCGCTCCTCAGGCATTCCATTAATCGGATTTTCAAATAATTCAGGTGCTGCATCTCAAGGTGTTTATCTTTTGAATGTTTTGCCGGAAACCGAGGTAAAAAGATCTTTGGCCTATGCCCAGTCCCAGGGCAGGCAGGCGTTTGCGGCAATTATTCCCAACACAGAATTTGGCAATATTCAAAATGGCGCATTTCGTCAGGCCAGCGGCGACCTTGGCATCGCCGTTCGGGCAATCTATCGCTTTTCCAACGAAGGTGAAGCCCGCGATGTAATTGATCAAATTTTACCGTTCTTAAGTTCTGGCGCCATCGATACCGTGTTTTTACCGGATCGGGCTACCGCATCAAGCTTTGGGGTTTTGATGGAAGAGGCAGGTTTAGACAAAGATAACATAACAATCATTGGCTCTTTGGACTGGTCGGGTGATTTGCAAATTCCCCAAACAGCGTTTTTGGTTGGCGCTGTTTATCCGGCAGTGGATGAAGCCGGCCTTGCCGCCCTAAGACCTGCCTATGAGGCTCAGTTTGGTGCTACGCCCCATGCGCTCTCCACAATTTCATATACTGCGGTTTTGTTGGCCAATTCGCAAACCTTAAGCCAGAGCCAACCTCGTTATGCGCAAAATGTTTTAACCAGACCATCCGGATTTAACGGACGCGATGGCCTGTTTCGCTTCTTTGGCGATGGTCGATCACAATATGCGCTGGTTATGAAACAGGTAGTTATTGGCGGATCGCAGCGGATTGATGAGCCGCTAATTCCTTAGGATAAAAGTTGGGGGTGGGAATTTTATCCGTCTCGCTGAGCACAATTGAAATGTTTTAAAATCGCCTAACCGTACGAGGGGCATTCCAACCTAAGGGTTTTTTTCTGGTAGCGCTTTGACTAAACTAATTTATTGGTAGTCGCGCTGCCGAACCAGAAAACCGCAAGAGCACTTTTCTTGGCAGCACTACATCGCTAAATCGGCAACCACCGCGTCCAGAACCGGCCAGCCCTTATCGGTAACCCTTAGATTGCCATTGGGCAAAGTTTCAACAAAGCCAATCCTATCCAATTCACCAATCTGCCCCTTATCCAACTGACGACCAGAAAGCTGATGGAACCTTGTTGGGCTGATACCTTCGCGCAGGCGCAATCCCATCAAAAGGTATTCATCCGCCTCCTCTTCCCAAGTCAGCTTATCGTTACAAACCAGCGCTGAGCCGGTTTTCATAACCTGCTCGGCCCAGATTTTGGGCTGTTTATGGGTTGAAGTGGCATGGCGGATATCCTCAATCAACAAACGTCCGTGAGCGCCCGGACCTACCCCGATATATTCACCATAGCGCCAATAAATCAGGTTATGGCGGCTCTCTTCTCCGATACGGGCATGATTGGAAATTTCATAGGCGAGCATGCCCGCAGATGCGGTAATTTCCTGAGTCATCAAATAAAAATCAGCCGAGAGGTCTGCATCTGGCATTGGCAATTTTCCCGCTGCCCGCAAATCAAAATATCTGGTGCCTTGCTCAATGGTAAGCTGATAAAGCGAGAGATGCCCAACGGCCATTAACAGAGCCTCGTTCAGCTCTGCTTCCCATTCCTTCAAAGTCTGATTGGGGCGGGCATAAATCAGATCAAAACTTGAACGATCAAAAATTGACTGGGCGATACCCACCGCCAACTTTGCCTCAGTTACACTGTGCATACGGCCCAATCTGGCCAATGGCCCATCTCTTAAGGATTGCACACCTAAGGAAACTCGATTTATGCCAGCGCTTTTATAATCCTTGAACCGGGCCGCCTCAACGCTGGTCGGGTTGGCCTCAAGAGTAATTTCAACACCCGGATCAATCGACCAGTGATTAGCAATACCCTCAAGAATGGTTTCAACGGTTTTAGCTTCCATCAATGATGGGGTGCCGCCGCCAAAAAAAATCGATTGCACAGTTCGGCCCGGAGTAAGAGCGGCAAAATGGGCCAGTTCTTTTATATAGGCTTTGACGAATTCACCCTGATCCACCGGGGTTTTTGCAACGTGGGAATTAAAATCGCAATAGGGGCATTTGGCGGCGCAAAACGGCCAGTGCACATATATTCCAAACAATCCATTTGAGCGCTCAGAAATCACAGCAGTCCTCAACCAATTTTGCAAAAGCCCGCGCCCGGTGGGAAAGTCCGGGCTTCCCCTTTTGCCATGAGTGTTTTTTATCGGCGCTCATCTGGCCAAAAGTAATATCAAATCCATCAGGCATAAAGGTGGGATCAAATCCAAAACCCAGATCGCCCCTTGGTGGCCAAACCATTTCTCCCTTGGCTTCGCCGACAAAAATTTTGTCATTACCGTTTGGAAGTGCCAGACAAAGAGTGGCAAAAAAAGCCCCCTTGCGCTGGGCAGAATCGATAGCTCTAGCGGCGATTAATTCATCTTCAACCTTTTGCATGGCCTTGTTGAAATCGCGCGGCTCACCTGCCCAATCCGCCGTATAAACTCCGGGCCTGCCATCGAGCGCATCAACACAAAGTCCACTATCATCAGCCAGAGCAATCAGCCCTGAAGCGCTGGCCGACGCATGGGCCTTTATGCGAGCATTATCCACAAATGTCGTGCCGGTTTCTTCAGGCTCGTCCAATCCCAGCTCTTTGGATGAAACCAGATCAAGACCAAAGGGAGCAAATAATTGTTTGAATTCAGCCAATTTGCCCCCGTTATGGGTGGCAATCAGCAATTTTGTGCCCTTTGGAAGTTTTATGGAATCGCCTAAATTACTATCAGTCACGAAGCCGAATCTTTCATTTCCAGAGCTTGTTGTTGAATTTGAGTTAGTTCGCCAATGCCCTTTTGAGCCAATTCCATTAATTGCAACAATTGGTTTTTTGTAAACGGGGTCTGCTCGGCTGTGCCTTGAATTTCAACAAAATCACCAGCCCCGGTCATGACGAAATTTGCATCGGTTTCAGCCTCGCTATCTTCGGGATAATCCAAATCCAAAACTTCAGACCCACGATAAATCCCACAAGAAACAGCGGCAATAGAGGTTTTTAGCGGATTGGTTTTTACCAGATCACGCGCTTTCATCCAGCTCAAGGCATCTGCCAGCGCTACATAAGCCCCTGTTATTGCTGCGGTTCTGGTGCCACCATCAGCCTGCAATACATCACAATCAAGGATGATTTGATTTTCGCCCAGCGCCTGCATGTCAATGACTGCCCTTAAAGAGCGCCCGATAAGGCGCTGAATTTCCTGCGTCCTGCCGCTTTGTTTGCCAGCGGTTGCTTCGCGCCTTGTGCGTCTGTCGGTGGCACGGGGCAACATGCCATATTCGGCTGTTACCCAGCCCAAGCCCTGCCCGCGCCGCCAGGGGGGAAGCGAAGTTTCAACCGAAGCGGTGCACAAGACTTTGGTATTGCCAAAGCTGATCAGGCATGATCCTTCAGCTTGAGGCGCTATGTGGCGCTCGATTTTAACGGAACGCATTTGGTCATTTTGTCGTCCGGAGGGGCGCATATATATTCTTTCTTTGATAAAATTTCTCATCAGCGTCATACCCTTGCGCAGGTTCCATAACAAGCGGCATATGTGGTTTGACAATTGTTCTTTATAAATATGTTCTTTGAAAATATGCGAAAACGCCCTAAATATTACCATGACAAAATTTTCGGCAAAGCTATATATTCGATTACCGGCTTGAAGTGAGCCAATGTTACAAAAAAATGGATGATTGCAATGAGCCGTGGGTCCCAGGATTTTTTGAAAGTGCTGAATGCCCGCTCTCAGGATATCTTTGCCAAAATCGTTGAAAACTATCTGGAAACGGGTGAGCCGGTAGGTTCGCGACAAATTTCACGCATGTTAAACCTTGCCCTGTCCCCGGCCTCTGTTCGCAATGTCATGTCTGATCTGGAAGAGTTGGGGTTAATTCAGGCCCCCCATATTTCGGCCGGTAGAGCACCAACACAAGAGGGATTGCGTTTTTTTGTCGATGCAATGTTAGAAGTTGGGGCAATGGATGCAGGGGAGAGGCAACAGATCTCCAAGCAGATTTCTGATACGGCTCAGGATGGCACCCCGGAAGATTATCTGACCGAAGCCAGCCAGCTTTTATCAGGTCTCAGCCACGGGGCTGGCGTTGTCATCGCTGCAAAATCTGACATGGTTTTGCGTCATATGGAATTTGTGCAACTGGATAAAAAAACCGCCATGGCAGTATTGGTAGGTGAAGATGGATCGGTGGAAAACCGCATCGTTGCCCTGCCCGCCGGATTGGACAGCGGGGCATTGACCCGCGCTTCAAATTATCTCTCCCATCATATTGCCGGGCGCACCATCCTGGAGGCGTGCAGGCATATTGAAGAAATAAACAAAGGCCAGCGCGCTGAACTGGATGAAATTTCCCTGCGCCTTGTTGAAGCAGGCGTAGCAACTTTAAGCAAAACCATCGATAGCGCCACACCCACAATAATCGTAAGGGGCAGATCAAACCTGATCGATAGCGCCATGGCTTCAACGGATCTGCAAAGATTGCGCGAATTATTAGATGAACTTGAAAACAAAACCGGATTGGCGAACCTTTTAGAAGGGGCGCAAAACGCTGAAGGGGTGAGAATTTTTATCGGATCCGAGAATAAACTTTTTTCTCTTTCAGGTTCCTCGGTTATTCTTTCGCCCTATAAGGATGACAATGATAAAATTGTTGGCGTGTTGGGAATAATCGGTCCAACGCGGCTCAATTATGCGCGAATTGTACCGGTGGTGGATTATACCGCCCATGTGGTTGGAGAAATGATCCGGCGGGGAAAAAGATAACTCAGAAATACCAAACTATAAATCTTGAGGGCTTTGCACTTGAACTTGGCGCGGATTTGGACGATATGCCAATACTGAAAAACTGCTTTGTGCCAAAATATCTGGCGAAATCGAAAAAATTGAGGAAATAATGGGCGACAAACCAGACGGACCTGAATTCAATATTCCAGAAGACATATCCTTTGGCGAAAGCCTGCAAAGCGATGTTGATGAAGGTGATATAGACACGAGCAATATAGAAATGGCCGAATTACTGGTGGCGGCTCAAGAAGAAAATGCCCAGCTAAAAGATCGCCTGCTGCGCACCGTTGCCGATATGGAAAATCTTCGCAAAAGAACCCAGCGTGAAGTCAGAGATGCGCGAGCCTATGCAATTGCAGATTTTGCCCGTGATATGCTCAATGCCACCGACAATCTTTCGCGAGCGCTTAGTGTCATTCCTGAAGATTTTCGCGCCAGTGCAGACGCTCAAACCAAATCCCTGATTGAAGGGATTGAAATGACCGATCGGGAAATGCAGCGTTTAATGCAAAAAAATGGCGTTAAGCCGATTTTAGCCGAAGGGGAAAAGTTTAACCCCCACAAACATCAGGCAATGTTTGAAGTACCAAATCCTGATGTTCCTGCCGGAATTGTTGTGCAGGTGGTGCAGATGGGTTTTGAAATCGGTGACAGGGTTTTGCGCCCTGCCATGGTTGGGGTTTCCAAGGGTGGCCCAAAAACCGCTCCCCAAACGAGTGAAAACCAGCCTGATATCCAACCTGATCCAGAACAGAGTGCGCACATGGACGAAAATGATTTTTCCGGCCATGTGGATAAAGAAGCATGAATTTTGGACTTCAGGCCAGCAGACTTTATGAATCCGGCGGATAGGGACGGGTAAGCAAAAACACTGAAACTGCTGCCATTGCTATTCCCTGAATAATAATCACCGACAAGGGTAAAGACAGCAATATGGATATCAGCAGCAGGCCGACCATGGTTGATACGGCTCTGATGCGAGCAATTTTGGAAACTGCACCATATTTTTGCCAATCAAGTATCGGGGGGCCAAATCTTTTGTGATTTGTTATCCAGTGATGCAGGCGTTGAGAACTTTTGCCAAAGAAAAACGCAGCCAGCAACAAAAACACCGTTGTTGGCAACACCGGCAGGACAATGCCAAGCAGCCCCAGCGTCAGGCTAAGCCCTCCTAAAAATACATAAAGGGCCTTTTTCAACCGATTCATATTTTATCAACCATTAAGAACTGCATTCACTAGAACAAAAATATCGTGCCTGTTTTGGCATTAAGATTGTGGCCCAGACCTCTATTATCCCAATTGAAGCAATAAACCAGCCCTTGAATAGCCCATTTTTCAATATCAGAGCTTGAAGGCTAAGCAATCCCTGCTTATATACGCCGCGATGCTCAATAGTTGAGTATAATTCTTTAATCCCAATTGGGGGCTTTGTGCGAAGAAAAATCGCATCGCGGAATTGCTGAAAAAGGGTTCCAAGGTAAAGTCTGCTAAACAAGAGGTAGCTAAATAATGGGAAAAGTAATCGGTATTGATCTTGGTACAACCAATTCATGCGTTGCCGTTATGGACGGCAAAAATCCTAAAGTCATAGAAAATGCAGAAGGAGCGCGCACAACGCCCTCCATGGTGGCTTTTACTCCAGAGGGTGAACGTCTGGTGGGTCAGCCGGCCAAACGTCAGGCTGTAACAAACCCTGAGGGCACGCTTTATGCGTTCAAACGTCTGATCGGGCGTCGTTTTAATGATCCATTGGTCACCAAGGATAAAAAACTGGTTCCGTTCAAAATCGTCAAAGGCGACAATGGCGATGCCTGGGTGGAAGTTGACAAAAAAGCCATGTCTCCCGCCGAAGTTTCGGCCATGATCCTGACCAAAATGAAAGAAACCGCAGAAGCCTTTTTGGGTGAAGACGTCACTCAGGCGGTTATTACGGTTCCGGCCTATTTCAACGACAGTCAGCGCCAGGCAACAAAAGATGCGGGCAAAATTGCCGGTCTGGAAGTTTTGCGGATAATCAACGAGCCAACAGCTGCTGCACTTGCCTATGGTCTTGATAAGGGCAATTCCGGCACCATCGCGGTTTATGACCTTGGTGGGGGAACCTTTGATATTTCAATTCTGGAAATCGGCGATGGAGTGTTTGAAGTTAAATCCACCAATGGTGATACTTTTCTTGGTGGAGAAGATTTTGACAATCTTTTGGTTGGATATCTGGCTGATGAGTTCAAAAAAGAACAGGGAATTGATCTTCGCGGCGACAAGATGGCTCTGCAAAGATTAAAAGAAGCTGCAGAAAAAGCCAAAATTGAACTTTCGTCATCTACCCAGACTGAAGTCAATCTGCCCTTTATCACCGCCGATGCCTCTGGCCCCAAGCATATGCAGCTTAAACTGACCCGGGCAAAATTTGAGCAACTGGTCGACGAACTGGTCAAACGCACCATCAAACCGCTGAAAGCGGCCATGAAGGATGCGGGTATCAGCGCTGGAGAAATTGACGAAGTTGTGCTGGTTGGCGGAATGACCAGAATGCCTCGCATTCAAGAAGTCGTAAGTGAATTTTTCGGCAAGGAGCCAAACAAGGGCGTTAATCCGGATGAAGTTGTGGCCATGGGCGCTGCCATTCAGGCCGGAGTTTTGCAGGGAGACGTCAAGGACGTATTATTGCTTGATGTTACCCCCCTGTCACTTGGCATCGAAACCCTTGGCGGCGTGTTCACAAGGTTGATTGATCGCAACACAACAATTCCCACCAAAAAGTCTCAGACTTTTTCAACAGCAGAAGACAATCAGTCTGCCGTGACCATTAATGTGGCTCAGGGCGAGCGCGAAATGTCGTCTGACAATAAAAATCTGGGCCGATTTGATCTAACCGGAATTCCTCCATCTCCACGTGGGGTGCCCCAGATTGAGGTGACGTTTGATATTGATGCCAACGGTATTGTCAATGTTTCTGCAAAAGACCTGGGCACCGGTAAAGAGCAGCAGATTCGCATTCAGGCCTCGGGCGGACTTTCAGATGCCGATATCGAGCGCATGGTGGAAGAAGCCGAAGCCAATGCCGATGACGATAAAAAACGTCGCGAAACTGTTGAAGCCAGAAACAGCGCCGAATCCCTTGTCCATTCGACTGAAAAATCAATGGCAGAATATGGGGACAAGGTTGCCGATGAAGACGGTGCAGCAATCGAGGCGGCAATCGACGATTTGAAGAGCGCCCTTGAGGGTGAAAATGTCGATGATATCGTTGAAAAAACCAATACTTTGTCTCAAGCATCTCTAAAGCTTGGAGAAGCCATGTATAAAGCTTCTCAGGAAGATGCAGAAGCTGCTGCAGAAGCATCTGATGAGCCAGAAGATGATGATGTGGTTGATGTGGACTTTGAAGAAGTTGGCGATGACGACGACAAAAAATCCGCTTAACTGAACTGTTTAAAAGGCGGGGCTTAAAAAAAGCTCCGCCTCTTTGCTTTTAAGGTCCTTCTTTTAGGACCCGTTTGATGAAACCAGATCAACCATTGATTTAATCCATGTCCCAAATCGACTATTATGAATTATTGAGTGTTTCCCGCGATGCGGACGGCGCCACCCTTAAATCCGCCTATCGCAAAATGGCCATGAAATATCACCCGGATCGCAATCCGGGCGACAGCGACGCGGAACAAAAATTCAAGGAAGTGGGCACGGCTTACGCAGCCCTGAAAGACCCACAAAAGCGAGCTGCCTATGACAGGTTCGGCCATGCGGCCTTTGAGCAGGGCGGAGGTCAGGGTCCGGCTGGCTTTGGGCCGGATTTCTCCTCCAGCATGTCTGATATGTTCGAAGATCTTTTTGGGGACTTTATGGGGGCGGCAGGTGGCGGCGCACGGCGCGGCCGATCATCCCAACTCAGGGGCGCAGACCTTAGATATAATCTTGAAATTTCTCTTGAAGATGCTTTTGCCGGGCAAACGGTGGAAGTTGATGTTCCCTCAATGGTGCAATGCGATACCTGTGAAGGATCGGGAGCAAAACCGGGAACCGGTGTTTCAACCTGCAAAATGTGCCACGGCCATGGAAAGATTAGAACTTCTCAGGGATTTTTCTCAATCGAGCGCACCTGTCCTACCTGTCAGGGTCGTGGAGAAACCATGGATCAGCCTTGTACGACCTGTACCGGGCAGGGCCGAAAACAGGAAAGTCGCAACCTTTCTGTAGACATTCCAAGTGGAATTGAAGATGGAACCAGAATTCGCCTGTCCAATGAAGGGGAAGCTGGCTTAAGGGGCGGACCATCAGGCGACTTATATATTTTCATCTCTCTTGCCCCCCATGATCTGTTTCAGCGAGATGGGGCCGACATTTATGCGCGGGTGCCCATCGCCATGACCACGGCAGCGCTAGGTGGTGATTTTGAAGTGCCAACCCTTGATGGTTCGCGAGCACGGGTAAAAGTTCCTGCCGGTACCCAGCCCGGGCAAAGGGTGCGCTTAAAAGGCAAAGGCATGCCCATATTGCGCTCCACTCAAGTGGGAGACCTTTACGTGCAAATGGATGTGGAAACGCCCCAAAAACTAAACAAGCAACAAAGAGAGTTGCTGGAAGAGCTGGCCTCCATATCAACCAATGACAATAGTCCTACTTCTTCGGGGTTTTTTTCCAAACTCAAAGGTCTGTTTGAAAGAATGGGTCAATAACAGGCTTGAAATTTAGGATCCGGTTTGGAATTTAAGGCACGAGGCCTTTTATCAACAGCAGGCTTTATCTGCCTTTTTTGGAATTTATAATGGCCAAAGCGCTCACACTTTCCGGCTCTATTAGAAAAAACTCTCACAATGGCCGCTTAGCTTCATTTGTAGGTGAAAAACTGGCGCTTGCGGGAATGGAGGTCAATAATATTGATCTAAAGGATTATCCTTTGGCCTTGTTCAATGCTGACGAAGAAGAAAACTGTGCCAAGCCGGAATCTGCAATCAAATTGGCGGACATGTTTGCCAAAGCCGATATAATCTTTATTGCTTCTCCGGAATATAATGGTTCTTTATCGCCTTTGTTGAAAAATACTCTCGACTGGGTTTCGCGTCAAAGGGTAAGAGCTTATCAAAGGGCAATCTTTGGCGTTGGTGCCGCTTCCACCGGCAAAATGGGGGGAGTTGGCGGCCTGGCTCATTTACGGGAAATTCTGGGCAAAATGGGTGCTTTGGTTGTCCCAATTTCATTGGGGGTTGGTTTTAGCAATGAGGCATTTGATGAAAATGGAAGATTGATTGATAGCTCGTCTAATCAGAGGGCCGATAGTCTGGTGGCGCAATTGAGAAGTATCTCCAGGAATTGAAAACATTAACAGAGAAAATAAAATGAATAATGCAGATGAGCGCCTGATTGTAGCCTTGGATTTTTCTTCAAGGATCAAAGCCGAACAGCTGGTGGAAAAACTTGATGACAAGGTTGGATTTTATAAAATCGGTTATCAAATGGTCTATGGGGCTGAAGGCATTGAGCTTGGTCGGCAACTCATAAAGAGTGGCAAACAGGTGTTTTTTGATCTGAAATTGCTCGATATTGACAATACAATAGCAAAAGCTGTGGAAGCAATTGCAAAAACCGGGGCATCCATGCTGACGATTCACGCCTATCCTCAGGCCATGGCTGCCGCAGTAGCAGCTGCCAAGGGGTCTAAATTATCGCTATTGGCGGTTAGTGTTTTGACCTCTATGGATGAAAATGACTTAATGGAAGCCGGTTATGATCGGGATGTGGAAAGTCTGGTGGGGCTTCGGGCCTTTCAGGCCAAAGAAGCTGGCATGGGGGGCGTTGTTTGCTCGGCATTTGAAGCGGCGCTGGTCAAAAAAATGCTTGGCGATAAAATGGCCATAGTTACCCCGGGCATTCGACCTGAGGGCGAAGCATCGGGAGATCAAAAACGGGTGGTAACCCCTGCGGATGCACTTAGCTGGGGGGCAACTAATCTAGTAATAGGTCGCCCGATCACAGCTTCTGTTGACCCGGTTGCTGCAACCTATAAAATTCTCGAAGAAATGAGCGCCGCAGATCTGGCAATCAAAGAAACGAAATAAAAAACCAACCCACTGCCTGTGGACATTTACTATTCGCTCGCCGATGCTTGCAGCATGGTTTTTAAGCAAAAAATATATTGTTTAATTATAGGTAACAATAGAAAATCCGTAATATGGGAATATCAATAATATGGCCCAGATGAAACTTTGTGTAACCGGAGCCGGCGGTAGAATGGGTGGTGCCCTGATCAGGGCAATTGATCAAACCGAGGGGTTGGTTTTGCATTCTGCGCTTGATCAAGCCGGCGCAAGTTCAATTGGTCAGGACGCAGGAATTGGTGCGGGGCTGCCTGAACTTAATATAAAAATCACCGACCGGAAAGATCAGGCCCTAGATGGGGTTGATGGCATTGTTGATTTCACCATTCCTGCCGCCAGCGTGGCCATTGCCCAAAAGGCTGCAGAAATGGGACTGGTGCACATTATTGGCACCACTGGCTGCTCAAGCGAAAACGAGACAGCGTTTGCTCAAGCCGCCAAAAATGGTGCGCGGATTGTAAAATCGGGCAATATGTCTCTAGGGGTCAATCTTTTGGCAGTTCTTGTCAAACAGGGAGCGGCAGCCTTAGGAGAGGAATTTGACATTGAAATCCTTGAAATGCACCATAATCAAAAGATAGATGCCCCCTCGGGAACTGCCCTATTGCTTGGCGAGGCCGCAGCAAAGGGCCGCAAAATCAACATGGAAGAAAACTCGGTTAAGTCCAGAGAGGGCATAACAGGAAAACGTAAAAGCGGAACCATTGGATTTGCAACATTGCGCGGTGGTTCGGTAATTGGGGAACATTCGGTTATATTTGCCGGGGCCGGAGAGAGAATAGAATTATCCCATGTGGCACAGGATCGTTCGCTATTTGCCAATGGCGCATTAAAAGCTGCGCTTTGGGCCAATGGTCAGCCAAAGGGCTTTTATTCAATGCTGGATGTTCTTGGACTTAATGATTAGTTCTTGATATTTGGTTTTTGGGCATAATACATAAAATTTAGGGGTAGCTTTATGAAACGCACTTTAATTCTAGTCCGGCACGGGCAGAGCGAATGGAATCTTAAAAACCTGTTTACCGGCTGGCGAAATCCCGGCCTTACAGCCAAGGGGAAAGAAGAGGCCAAAGCTGCCGGAATTGGTCTGAAAAATCATGATTTTGAAATTGATCTTTGTTTTACCTCAGCTTTAGTTCGTGCCCAGCGCACTCTGGATATAATTCTGGAGGAAATGGACATAAACAATATGACTATCGTTAGAAATCAGGCCCTGAACGAGCGCAATTATGGTGACCTTGCCGGGCTGAACAAGGATGATGCCCGCATGAAGTGGGGAGATGAGCAGGTACATATCTGGCGGCGCTCATTTGATGTGCCGCCACCGGGCGGTGAAAGCCTAAAAGACACTGCTGAACGGGTTTTGCCTTATTATAAAACCATGATCGAACCATTGGTATTCAAGGGCAAAACCATTCTGGTAGCCGCCCACGGCAACTCATTAAGAGCTTTGGTAATGGACCTTGAAAAATTGACCCCCGATGAAATCATCAAGCGAGAAATCGCCACCGGAGTGCCAATAATCTATCATTTTGATGAAAATAACGAGGTGAGCGCCGTTACCGGGGTCTAGGGTCCTGACCCTAGGCAAGGTGGCCTGATTGCTGCGGCGAACAATCCTTGTTCCTCTACATTTACCGTCTTGATTTTTGACCGGTTTCCCAACCCAAAATTGCCCGCTTACGGGCCACGCCCCAATGATAACCGGTCAATTTGCCGGTCGAGCCAACAATTCTATGGCAGGGAACAACAAACGATATGGGATTGCGGCCAACGGCGGACCCAACCGCTCTGGCCGCCTTTGGCTTTCCCAGATGTTTTGCCAGATTTCCATAGGTTTCAGCTGCGCCAAGGGGAACTTTTAACAATGTTTCCCATACTTTTATTTCAAAATCAGTTCCGATCATAACAATGCGTACCGGACGGTCAGGATGCCAAAGTTCAGGTTGAAAAATGCCGGAAGCAAGGGGTTTGATGAAATTATCATCTCGTAAAAATTGTGCCGCAGGCCAGCGATTGGCAAAATCTTCAAATGCTGCCTCTTCCCCCGCCTCCTCCTCTGTATCATCAACAAAGCCAAGGCCTGTTATTCCATATTCAGAAGCAAAAATGATTGCCGATCCAAATGGAGATTGAGCAATTCCCCAACGCAAAACCATGCCCGCCCCCCGACCGGCCCATGCCCCCGGCGGCATTGAATGATAGGTCACAAAAAGATCGTGCAATCTTGAGGTAGAGGAAAGCCCGACCTCAAAACTGGTATCAAGCACACTGGCATTATCCGCCAGCAGGGATTTTGCGTGATCCAAAGCTACCGCCTGAGCAAAACTTTTTGGGGTAAGGCCGCACCAACGACTAAAAAGTGCCACTAGTTGACGCTCGGTAAGGCCTAGCGCACGCGAAAATTTTTCAAGATTAATGGTATCAGGGCCATTTTTGGATAGATAGGCAATCGCGGCCTGAACTTTTTGATAGTCGGAGCTTATTTGCTGGTTCATAGACTGATCATAACCAATATTTGAATTAGCTGCGACCCGATTTTTACCTTCGTACGCCAAAAACCTAACATCACGAGAAATGAAACTAAGTTCGGGAGCGGGCCAGAGCATTGCCAAACAAAATGGCGAATTTTGTTTTGTCATCCGGAGTTAAAAACGAGCCAATCTCAAAACTTTTCTGTCGATTAACAAGGCGGATCGCAACTATTCGCTCATCATGATCACGATCCAGATGCAGGCGAAACCAAAATGGATTTATGCTTTCAAAGGATTGCCTGCCAGTTTCTTTTCCTCTGGCAGTCACCCGGCGAATTTGAAGGCTATCGGGCCACAAAATAACTTCTTCAAAATCTTTTTCGCTGTTTTTTGATACGCTTAATGCCCACCACAGGGCCAACGCATCAAGTCCGAGAAAACCAATTATCGGCCATGCGCCACTGAAAAAGAAATAAAGCGCCGGTATCATTGCCAAAGCCGCATAAATTCCCACTACCCAGCGAATTCCTGTGACACCAATTGATCGGTGCGGAGTTAAAATAGCATGAAACAGAGGGTTTTTATTCATTTTGAAAACAGCTTTATTTCAAAAAAGTTTTGCGGTTATGGGCAAAACCATGTTCAAAGCAATATGAATTGTCAATCGGGAATGTTTTTAAAAAATAATGGCCAAATCAATTCCACGCTCAAAACTTAAGTCAGATGATATTCAAAAGATTTTTGAAGCATTTGAAAAATCAGACCCCAATCCAAAGGGTGAACTGGATTATACTAATAATTTCACCTTGTTGGTGGCAGTGGTCTTGAGCGCTCAGGCGACCGATGTTGGAGTAAACAAAGCCACAAAATCATTATTTGCCGTTGCAGACAGCCCGCAAAAAATGCTCGATCTGGGACTGGATAAAATCGAGGAATATATAAAAACCATTGGCCTGTTCCGCACCAAAGCGAAAAATGTAGTTAAATTGTCAGAACGATTGCTTGAGAATTTTTCTGGCGCGGTTCCTGACAATTTAGAGGACCTTCAAAGCCTTGCCGGGGTAGGACGAAAAACCGCAAATGTTGTATTAAACATTGCCTTTGGTCAGCCCACAATTGCCGTAGATACTCATCTGTTTCGGGTAAGCAATCGATCTGGAATGGCACCGGGGAAGAACCCTGATGAGGTAGAAGCTGGTCTGCTTAAGCGAGTTCCAAAAGAATATGGCATGCAGGCTCATCATTGGCTTATTTTACATGGTCGCTATATCTGTAAGGCCAGAAAACCTGAATGCTATCACTGCATAATCGAGCAATGGTGCAAATTTACCCCAAAAACCCTTGAATCCTGACCCCAGCAGCCAGAAGTAAAATCATTAGCTGATTTTTATCATTGAGTTGATATCAGTTCAGTCAAAACGCCCAAAAAATCCAATCAGGAATAAAGTCAATGGCAAGCAACCCCCTTGAAGTTCTTACAATCGGCAATGCTATCACCGATATTTTAGTACGGGTGGACAACAAGTTTCTAAAAAAAGAGGGTCTTACCAAATCAATCATGCATCTGGTTGACGGAGAGAGGGCTGAATATCTGCTTAAAATTGCTCCCAAAGAACGCAAGCAAATTTCTGGCGGTAGTGCTGCCAACACAGCGGCTGGAATTGTGGCCCTAGGCGGCAAAGCAGCATTTGTGGGCAAAGTCGCAAGTGATGAAATTGGCAAATTCTATGAAGCAGATCTACGCTCGGTCGGTGTTGAATATACCACTTTGATGCTTGAACATGGCGCAGGGTCTGGAAATTCAATGATTATGGTAACGCCCGATGGGGAGAGGACCATGAACACCTATCTTGGTGCCTGTCACGACCTTACCGAAGCCGACATTATTGAAGATCAGATCGGGCGGGCAAGCATTACTTTTATGGAGGGGTATTTGTGGGATCCACCCGAAGCCAAGCGGGCCTTTGTCAAAGCGGCGCATTATGCCCACAAAAATGAGCGGGCAGCAGCGATTACCCTTTCCGATCCGTTTTGTGTTGAGAGATTTCGCGAGGAGTTTTTAGATCTTATCCGCTCCAAAACCTGCGACTATGTATTTGCCAATCTGGAAGAATTAAAATCACTATATGAAACTGATGATTTGGGTGAGGCGGTGCAAAATATCGCTAAAGACGCAGAAATTGCTGCCATTACCATGGGGGCAGATGGAGCGATGGCCATCATGGATGGGGAAATAATAACCGTACCCGCATTCAAAGTTGATAAGGTCGTGGACGCAACGGGAGCCGGAGACCTGTTTGCTTCCGGATTTTTGCTGGCAATTGCACGCGGTCAGGACACCGAGGAGGCTCTAAAACTTGGCTGTCTTTGCGCCAGCGAAGTAATTTCGCATATGGGAGCAAGACCGCAAGAAGATTTGCAGGCTCTGGCAAAAACCCATGGCCTGAAAGTTTAAATTTTTTGATTATTTACCTGAAGCTGAAGTTTTACAGTTTCCTAAGGTCCACCTGAGCAATTGTGTGATTCTTCTGCTTGGTCAGGATCAAATCGGCACGGCCTCTGGTGGGCAAAATATTGTGCACCAGATTTGGCAGGTTGATATTTTCCCAAACATCCGTTGCCATATCAATGGCCTCTTGTCGGGAAAGCTTTGAAAACTGATGAAAAAACGAGCTGGGGTCTTTAAATGCCGTGTCACGAAGGCGCAGAAAACGATCCTCAAACCATTGGCTAAGGTCCTTTTCAGCCGCGTCAATATAAATGGCGAAATCAAGAAAATCCGAGGCAAATGCAATGGGTTTTCCCTCACCGGGCAACTCACCCGGTTGCAAAATATTCAAGCCCTCAACAATTAAAATATCCGGCTGGTCAATATTTTGTTCCTCATCAGGAATAACATCATAAATCAAATGGGAATAAAGAGGGACGCCAATATTGCGATGACCGGATTTAATGTCTTTCAAAAATTTGACAAACCTTGCCCGGTCATAACTTTGAGGAAATCCCTTTTTCATCATCAATCCGCGCTCCTCGAGCACGGAATTTGGATATAAAAACCCATCTGTGGTCACCAGATCAACCTTGGGCGATGAGGGCCATCGTTGCATCAAAGCATGCAAAATTCTGGCCGTGGTTGACTTACCAACAGCAACGGAGCCAGAAATCCCAATGATATATGGCGTACTTGCATCGGGGTTTTTTTTGTCAAGAAATTTGGCTGCCGCCTGATTCAGGCCCTGCACCGCTTCCACATAGAGCGATAATAGGCGCGAAAGAGGCAAATAGACATTTTGAGCTTCATTCAAAGAAATCGGATCATTCAAAGAACGCAAGCGCTCAATATCAGAATTATCAAGGGTCATTGGCTCATCAGCGCGTAAATGCGACCATTGTTCTATAGAAAACCTGTCATAGGGAGAATAATCAATTCCCTTGCGTGACAATGCCATGGTTCAACTCCAGATTATTTTTTGCAATTAAGAGGATAATTTCTCAGCGAGATAATTTCTCTTCTATTCCAGACCGGGCGGTACGTTTTTGCAATTCATCCATAACATCATCAAGTGATACACCTGACGCACGCAATAATATCAACAGGTGATAAAGCACATCGGCAGCCTCATTTTTAACGCCGTTTTTATCATTTTCAACGGCGCTAATGGCAATTTCAAATGCTTCTTCACCAAATTTTTTGGCGCATTGAGGCACTCCCTTTTTCAGCAATTTGGCCGAGTAGGATTTTTGCGGGTCAGAATTTAAACGATCAGCTATGATCTGATCGAGTTTTTTTAGATTAAAGCCCATAAATTATTTCCTTCATAACTCTTATCAGGATGGGTCCTCACGACGGATCCTGGCGCATTTCTATGCCATTGGCTTCCATATGAGATTTCGCCTGATCAATGGTAAAAGTGCCAAAATGAAAAATAGATGCGGCAAGAACAGCGCTGGCATGGCCAATTTTTACCCCATCAACCAGATGATCAAGGGAGCCAACGCCACCCGAAGCTATTACCGGAACCGTGACACTATCAGAAATTGCTGCGGTTAATTCCAGATCAAAACCAATTTTTGTGCCGTCTCTATCCATGGAGGTGACCAATAATTCGCCGGCACCAAGCGCCACCATGTTTTTTGCAAATTCTATGGCATCAATTCCGGTGGGTTTACGTCCACCATGGGTGAAAATCTGCCAGCGGGCAGGGTTTTCATTTTCTGGCTGATCAGATTCAATCCGCTTGGCATCCACAGAAACCACAATACACTGATTGCCGAATTTGTCGGCAGCGCGGGCAATAAAATCAGGGTCAGCGACCGCCGCAGAGTTTATTGCCACCTTATCGGCCCCACAAAGCAACAGTTTTCTGATATCCTCGATGGTGCGCACGCCTCCACCCACCGTTAACGGCATAAAACAATGTTGTGCCGTGCGATTGACCACATCAAAAATGGTATCGCGGCCCTCATGAGAGGCGGTAATATCCAGAAATGTCAACTCGTCAGCACCGGCAGCATCATAGGC
>CAZMVQ010000006.1:21166-25728 GCA_964569865.1 uncultured Devosia sp. | reverse complement strand
GGAATGAGGCGGGTTTTAAGAGTCAATTTTTTTGACCTTTCAACAATTGCAGCGCTTCTTTGGCATCAATGCGCCCATCATAAAGCGCCCGGCCTGAAATTGCGCCTTCCAAAATCCGACACTCAGGCGAGGCCAGCTTTTTAATATCATCCATGGAAGCCAATCCGCCCGATGCAATAGTTGGAATTGCCACGGAATTGGCCAATTTTAGCGTAGAGGGCCAGTTGATACCGGTTAAAATTCCATCCCGGTCAATATCCGTATAAATCATTGCTGCAACTCCCGCCCCTTCAAATCTTTGAGCCATTTCAATGACGCCAAGCTCTGAGCTTTCAGCCCAACCCTGAACTGCAACTTTGCCACCTTTGGCATCAATGCCAACTGCAACCTGTCCGGGAAATTTTTTGCATGCTTCTTTAACCAGATCGGGATCTTTTACAGCAATTGTGCCCAAAATTACCCGCGTCAGACCGCGCTCTAACCAAAACTCAATCTGTTGCAAAGTTCTTATGCCGCCACCGAGCTGCACCGGAAACTGCACTGCCCTCAATATGGCTTCCACGGCCTGCCCATTGATATTTCTACCAGAAAAAGCACCATTAAGATCAACTACATGCAGATATTGAAACCCTTGCTCTTCAAAGGTTTTAGCCTGAGCGGCCGGATCATCGTTAAAAACCGTGACCTGATCCATATCACCAAGCTTGAGACGCACACATTGGCCATCTTTAAGATCAATAGCTGGAAAAAGGATCATGGTTTCCACCTTAAAAAATTTCCGATCATTGCCAGTCCGAGTTTTTGACTTTTTTCCGGGTGAAATTGAGTTCCAACCATATTATCACGACCAACAATTGCGCTGATCAAGCCACCATATTCGGCTGTGGCCAAAAGCTGACTCTCGTCCTTAACCTCTAAATGATAGGAGTGCACAAAATAGGCGTGCAAACCGGTCGGTCCGTCTTCAATATCGGCAAAAAGCGGATGAGGGCGGATAAAATCAAGTGTATTCCAGCCCATATGGGGAATTTTAAGATTTTTATCATCCGGGGAATAGGCAACTACATCGCCTTTTATCCAGCCAAAACCGGGCAATGTCTGTTTTTCCAGCCCACGCTCGGCCATCAATTGCATGCCAACACAAATGCCAAAGAAGGGCACTCCGGCATCAATTACCCGCTCTTGCAACACCTGTTCCATGCCAGCAAGGGCCAAAAGCCCCTCCCGACAATCGGCAAATGCACCAACTCCTGGCAAGACAATTCTATCTGCCCTTTTTACCTGTTCCGGATCAGAAGAAACAATAATCTGCGCATCTATTCCCGCTTCCATTGCGGCGCGCTGAAAGGCTTTTTGGGCGGAATTGAGGTTTCCCGAGCCATAATCAATAATGGCGATTGTCTGTTTCATATCAAAGCGTCACTATTTGCTAACGAAGATTGGGCCGGGGAATAATCAGTTGAAAGTTTGCGAGATTTTGCTTGCAAAGAATTAAAAAATATCTGTTCCGCAGTCTCCATATCAGGGGCCTCAACATATTGCATCTCGGTCCACCCACGACGAACGAGAAAAAACCCGGTTATGGAGCTGGCCGCCATGGCCAACCACCAACTGACAAGCAGATATATCCACAAAAAGGGCAATGAAAACAGGCCGGCAGCATATATCAGCAATGTTGCCACAACCAGTATGGCCAGCAATGGCAGCCATAAGCGATTTGCCAGCGCCCAAAGAGGGGGAAGCAAAAAAGCCAGCCAGCTAAAGCCATCTTTTAGAAATATAAAAGCCTTATCATCACTTCTGGAGGGATTTTGAAACACAATGAACAATTTCAATTCATTTTTCCCGTTTTTGCGGACACTTTATCAGGGTTTTCAAAGCCTAAAGATTAAAGCTGCTCTTTTATAAAAGCCCTTTGGATGAAGGAATTTGCTCTTTAGTGCGTGGATCAATGGCCAGCGCCGCTCGTAATGCCCGCGCCAGACCCTTAAAGGCACTTTCGGCAATATGGTGATTATTCTCGCCATATAGGTTTTCAACATGAAGGGTAATACCCGCATTCATGGCAAAGGCCTGAAACCATTCCTGAAACAGTTCCGTATCCATTTCACCCACCTTATCGCGAGAAAACTCGACCTTAAATACCAAGAACGGACGCCCTGAAACATCGATTGCCACCCTTGTTAAAGCTTCGTCCATGGGCAAATCCAGCGAGGCGTAACGGGTTATGCCCTTTTTATCCGCCAATGCCTGATTGATCGCCTGACCCAGCACAATGCCCACATCTTCGGCAGTGTGGTGAAAATCCACATGCAAATCACCCTTGGCGGCAATATTTATATCTATCAAAGAATGGCGCGCCAAAAGATCAAGCATATGATCGAGAAAACCAATGCCTGTCTCAATCTGGCTTTGGCCGGTGCCATCCAGATTAACGCTGGCTTTTATGGAAGTTTCGCCGGTAGTGCGGGAAATTTGAGCTTTGCGCATGATATTTGACCTTTTTAGGCTTATTACGGCTTAAGTTTATTGCACTCTATTGGCAGCCCTTTAACAGTTTGCGTAGCTTTGGCAAAGGATTGAAAGGGTAAAGTTTGCAATTGGCGTGCAACACCCTAAGTAGAGCTATCGGCATAATTTCAGGACAATGTTAAAAATGAGCGATCAAAACCAGAATTTCCCAAACTGGCACGGAACAACCATCGTATCAGTGCGCAAGGGCGACAAAGTGGTTGTGGCCGGTGATGGGCAAGTGTCCCTTGGTCCAACCGTTATCAAGCACGGTGCTAAAAAAGTGCGGATTTTATCCAACGGACAGGTGATTGCCGGATTTGCCGGGGCGACCGCCGATGCTTTTACTCTTTTTGAGCGCCTCGAGGCCAAGCTGGAGCAATATCCGGGCAAATTGATGCGCGCTTGTGTTGAACTGGCTAAGGATTGGCGTACCGACCGGTATTTACGCAAGCTTGAAGCAATGCTGATTGTGGTTGATGCCACGGATTCTTTGGTTTTAACCGGAACGGGAGATGTTTTAAGCCCTGATGATGGAGTGGTGGCCATTGGCTCGGGGGGCAATTTTGCCCTGTCGGCTGCGTTGGCTCTGCTGGATACTGATAAAGAAGCAGAAGATATTGCCCGTTCGGCATTGGCGATCGCTGCAAAAATCTGCGTTTATACAAATGATCAGGTAACTCTTGAAAGCTTAGACGCCAAATAGTTTTTTTGAGACTTTTCTGCCTTTCCTGACAAAATTATCCAAGAATCTGGAATTTGAATATGAGTGAAAAAACCTTCTCCCCCCGTGAAATTGTATCCGAGCTGGATAGGCATATTGTTGGCCAGAACAGCGCCAAACGAGCCGTGGCCATAGCTTTGAGAAACCGCTGGCGTCGCCAACAGCTTCCCGAAGATATGCGCCGGGAAATCAGCCCGAAAAATATATTAATGATCGGACCGACAGGGGTCGGGAAAACCGAAATTTCAAGAAGGTTGGCCCGGCTGGCCAATTCGCCCTTTATCAAGGTTGAAGCAACCAAATTTACCGAAGTTGGTTATGTGGGGCGCGATGTGGAGCAGATCGTTAGAGATCTTGTGGAAGCTGGCATTGGAATTCTAAAAGAGCAAAAACGCAAAAAGGTGCAGGCCAAGGCGCACTTACAAGCAGAAGAGCGGGTTCTTGATGCTCTTGTTGGAGTTTCAGCGCAAGCGGCAACCAGAGAAAGTTTTCGCAAAAAACTGCGGGCCAACGAATTGGACGATAAGGAAATCGAAGTGGAGCTTAGTGCGTCATCTGGTGGTCCGGGTTCGTTTGAAATCCCTGGAATGCCCGGCGGTGGCGCCATGATCAACCTGTCTGAAATGTTTGGAAAGGCCTTTAATCAGCCGGGGGTTAAGCGAAAGCTCAAAATAAAAGACAGTTATGCGCTATTAATTGGCGAAGAAGCAGACAAACTGTTGGATCAGGACCAGATCAAGGTAGAGGCAATCGAGCTGGTGGAAAATCACGGGATTGTCTTTTTAGACGAAATCGACAAAATCTGCGTTCGTGAAGGACGCGGGGGTGGCGAAGTTTCACGTGAGGGCGTACAGCGCGATCTTTTGCCCCTGATCGAGGGCACCGTTGTTTCCACAAAACACGGGCCGGTCAACACCGATCATATTCTGTTTATTGCTTCGGGGGCGTTTCACCTGTCAAAACCATCGGATTTGCTGCCCGAACTGCAGGGCCGCTTGCCAATACGCGTTGAGCTTCGAGCATTGACACGGGATGATTTCGTACAAATTCTAAACGACACCGAAGCCAGTCTGATCAAGCAATATATAGCGCTGATGGGCACCGAAGGGGTTACGCTGGAATTTAGCGACAATGCTATTGAGGCCATCGCCGATGCTGCATTTGAAGTGAATTCCAGTGTCGAAAATATCGGTGCCAGAAGATTACAAACCGTTATGGAACGGCTGGTCGAAGATATTTCGTTTGATGCTCCCGATAAAAGCGGGGAATCCATAAAAATTGACGCAGCTTTTGTAAAAGAGAAAGTGGGCGATCTGGCAGGCAATGC
>CAZMVQ010000006.1:6843-21066 GCA_964569865.1 uncultured Devosia sp. | reverse complement strand
GAAAGCCTACCTATTTCCTTGGCCAAATAATTGCTCAACTCGGTGGCTTCAGGGGCCATTCCCGTTGTGACTATCCTGATTTTGGGGTCTGAAATTTCCGCCAGTCTTTGCAATTCTTCTGCCTCGTCCCAGATAACATTAAAAAATGCAATGATGCGATGCAACAAAAACCATGTGGGTTTTCCACGCTTTCCATGCTCCAGAGCTGAAAGATAAGCACTGGAAACATTTAAGGCCTGAGCCATTTCTTTTAGCGTAATTCCCCGCTCCGCTCGAAGCCTGCGCAATTTATCTCCAAGGGGTGTCATCGGTTTCTCTCAGGCGTATTTTTGGAAATATTTTTCAGGCGCACATAAAATGCCCCTTCGCCTCCGTGGTGGCGGCCCGAAACTTCAAACCCTGAAATTAGCGGGGCCAATTGTGGCTCTTTGAGCCAAATGGGTAACATTTGACGCAAAACTCCGCCGCGCATTTGCAATCCGTAAGCGGGGGGTTTTTGTCCTTTTCCAGTTATTATCAATAATGTGCGATCGCCCTGTTGAAAACGATTCTGGATAAAATTGTTGAGAGTAGCTCGAGCAACATTCTGGTTCATGCCATGCAGATCAATGCGCGCTTCGATCGGAATGCGTCCACGGCGAACGTGGCGATGCATGCGCGGTTCAATTTCTGGAAGACCTCGGTCTACCAAATCCAGAGTAAAAGAATTTTTTGAATTAGTATAAGTTTGATGGCGGATTGGCGAAGGTGAATTGAATTTAGCGGGTTTTTCTTTTTTTTGAGTGCCCGCTATATCGAAATTTTTTTGCTTGTCTTCGCTGATAACCGCCTTGGCAGCGAGTTTTTTACGCAACGGATTAACCGTCAGCTTTACTTCGTTCCACAAATGCCAATCGGTTTGTCTGGATTTATTTGCTTTTGGACTTTTAAGTCTAGCCATAATAAATTGCCGAGCTTTTCATTTTTCTAATGCACGGCAAAGCAAATCAAACAGAAAGCCTAAGCATTTGCTTAAGAAATCTGATCAGTTGCCACCAATTTCCAGTTCGGGTCACGAGAGCGGGTGTTTCTGGAGAAGGTCCATTCATCAGCTATGTCCACGACGCGCTCTTCATGACCCTCAATCAGTTGCCCATCGGCGTCTTTAGTTGCAGAAACCACCTGAGCATCAAATCTAAGGGTAAGGCTTGCAACACGTTTATCAAGCTCTGCCTGCAAATATTGGATATTTGGCAAAGCAACAAAAGTGAAATCCACCGTGTGGTTTTGTGCTTCGCGGGCATCTATCGCTGATACAAAACCATCATAGACATCTTTTTCAAGCAGGTTTTTCAGAGTTGATTTATCCCCTTGAGCAAATGCCGTTACAATCATCTCATAGGCAGAACCGGCTCCATCAATAAAACTCTTGGGTGTGAAGTTTTCGTCAGCTTCGGAAATATCGGTCAAAGCTTTGCGCAACTGCTTATTGTCGCCGGCGAATTTTTCCAACTCAGCTTCGAATTTGCGTTCGGCCCTCTCAATTTCTTCCTTTTGCAAAATCTGGGCCTGATCAGGGTGCAAGGGAACAACCACATCGTCTTTATTGGCTGGTTTGATGCGCGGACGTTGTTGTCTAGGGTCAGCGTTATTTTTGGGAGGGCGCTCATTGCCGGTTCTGGTTCCAAGGACGGAGCGCAGACGCATCAATATAAAAATTGCCACGCCAATAATAACCAGGGTCGGTAGATCGAAAAACTCAGCCATAAAAATCTCAATGTTTACAATGTTTGCAGTAAATCTTTATCGTGCCCATTGCTAAAGGTCGCATATGGCACTTGCAAGCCCTATATATAGTCAAATGCTAACCAAAAACCAGTTCATATGACATGATTTTTTGGTTACAGGGCCGTAGTGATATATTGCGATCAAAAAAAGTGGGATAAATTTATGGGCAGATTGTTATTTTTTGTTTTTTTGGCAGTGCCTATTTTGGAAATCGGCATTTTTATCGCCATGGGGCAAGCCATTGGACTTTTGCCAACCTTGGCCGGTGTTGTGGTTACCGCCCTTATCGGATCTTATGTTATCAAAATTCAGGGTCTGTCACTAATTAGTGAAATTCAGCAATTAATGGGTGCAGGCGTGTTGCCTGCTCGCCAGATCGCTGATGGCTTGATGTTGGCAATTGCCGGAGCTTTACTTTTAACACCGGGATATTTCACAGATTTGTGCGGATTTTTATTGCTGGTTCCTTCAATTCGAGGTCAAATTTATTCGGCACTAAAGTCACGAATGACAGTAAGTGTCGGTAACAATGATTTTAACAATGATAATTTTGGACCCACTACGGGTGATCAGGATAACGATCAGGACAATGTGGTTGATCTGGACGAAAACAACTGGCGTTAAGAATTATTTTTAACACCAGAACTTTTTGGAGCACTCAAGGTGATGAATTATAGATAGCTGGTGCTTGTTCAAGTGGCTCAAAGGTGCTAGCCAGCAAATAACACTTTAGTTTCTAGCAGGATTTTTTTATGGCTGACAAGAAGACCCCCGCCCCGGCAGGTGCACAAAACCCCGATCCGTCCACTCTTCCCTCCCTTAATATCGTTGGGCAATATATCCGGGACTTAAGCTTTGAAAATCCGGATGCTCCAGCTTCCATCATGGGTGCTGCGACGTCTCCAGTGTTTAATGTGGGCATTAATGTTGCCGTTAAAAAGCAAACCGATGATGTTTATGCCGTTGAATTGACACTAAATGCCAAGGCAGAGCGCGACACCAAAGTGCTGTTTAACATCGAGTTGATTTATGGGGGGTTGTTTAAAATTCTCAACGTTCCTGAAAATCAAATGGCTCCGGCTTTGATGATCGAATGCCCAAGATTGATTTTTCCTTTTGCCAGACAGGTTTTGGCCAATGTTACTCAAGCTGGTGGATTTCCGCCCCTGCTCATGGAGCCGGTTGATTTTGCCAATATCTACAGACAAAATCTTACCCGTATGAGTGAGGCGGCAAAAGGTTCTTCTGGTGATAGTTCGAATGGCGAGGCCGCTACAAAGTCTACTTCGGGCACTAAATCAAAAGCTAAAAAGTCGACTAAGTCAAAAACTGTAAATTAGTTTTTGTATTTATTCCATATTGGTGTTGTGCCCAATTCATCTAACAATTCTAGATGGTTAGCTTTTTGATCTTCATTGATTAGCAGCGCCGGATTTTGTCTGGGTGCATAGATTTTACGATTTTGTATATGCTCTGGCTCAATATTTGCTGCTGTGTTGCCGAGCGCCAACCCGACTTGGCGGCCACCTATTAATTCCAGATATACTTCGGCTAGTATTTCACTATCCAAAAGCGCTCCATGGACCGTTCGTTTCGAATTGTCTATTCCGTAATGTTTACACAAGGCATCTAAGCCCACTCTTGCTCCCGGGTGCTTTTTGCGGGCCAGTTGCACCGTATCAATCACGTGGTTTTTTATTTCCGATGTTTGAACATTGCTCAGTTCAGAATTTAAAAAGCCCATATCAAAGGGTGCATTGTGAATAATCAGGGTAGTATCTTCGATAAATTCAAGAAATTTGTCTTTTACCTCACCAAATACTGGTTTGTCTGACAGAAATTGCTCGGATAGACCGTGAACTTTATAAGCTCCTTCGGGCATATCACGCTGAGGGTTTACATAAGTATGAAAGTTCCTACCGGTCGGAATGTGATTGAAAAGCTCCACACAGCCTATTTCAACTATCCTATCCCCGCCATTGGCGTTTAGACCGGTTGTTTCTGTATCTAGGACAATTTCCCGAGTCATAAATTAGTTCCATTTTTATAAATTTGGCGCGGTTTTGTTTGTTTACCTATTTGACCACTTAAATATTGGAAGCTTTTAAGATTTTTGTAACAATATTTTTTACTTGTTCACGGGTTTTTTGAATACTGCCATTTGTATCTATTAAATAGTCAGCTTGTTGTTTTTTGTTTTCTTGATCCATTTGCCGGGCAAGTATTGTCTGGAGTTTTTTTTCTGTCATTCCCTGGCGGTTTAGTGCGCGCATTCTTTGAGTTTGCGGGGTGCAATAGGTGACAGCTATAGCGTCAAACCTGTAGTCATAATTGTTTTCGAAAAGCAAGGGGATGTCAGCTACTATTAATTGTTGATTTTGGTTTTTGGAAATTTTGATAAAGTTTTCATAGCTTTGGTGAACTAAAGGATGGATCAAAGTCTCCAGTTCGGTTAATTTTTCTGGGGTTTCCATCAGATATTGGGCTAGAATGTTTCGATCGATTTGGCCATTTTTTAGTGCGGGTGGATAAAAATCTATTATTTGCGAGGGAACTTGTCGTTGATAGAGGCGATGAACTTCATCATCAGCTGAAAATGTTGCATATCCCAGTTCGCTAAATATCATTAATACTGTGGATTTACCGGTGGCTATGGAGCCTGTTAGGCCCAGTTTTTTCATTGCACTTTCCAGTTTAATTTTTATTGTTTTTGACTGCGTTTAATTCGTTCAAAACTAATTTCTTCAATTCTTTATTCACTTCTGGAAAAACACCGAACCATTTTTCAAAACCGGGTGCTGCTTGATGAAGCAGCATTCCAAGACCATCTGCGGTTTTTAGGTTGATGGTTTTTGCCGCGTTTAAGAGCGGAGTATTAATCGGACTATATACAATATCATGCACGAGAGCGGTTTTGGGCAGTGATTTTAGATCAAGCTCATCAAAGCTGGTATTATTTAGGCCTACCGAGCTGGTATTTATTACAATATCAGTATTTGGTGCATGCTTGGCAAAATCTTCGATATGTCCGGTGTTGAGCCTTGTATTTTTTGAAAATTTTTCAAATTGATTTGCAAGGGATTTGGCGTTTTTTAGAGTTCTGTTTAGTATTATTATTTCGTTAGCATTTCGATTAATGAGCGCCAAAATTATTGCTCTGGTTGCCCCACCGGCTCCAAGTACTATTATTTTTTTTATGTTTTTGTCCCAATCTGGAATTTGTTGATCCAGGTTGGCCAAAAAACCATACCCATCTGTATTATGGCCGATAATTTGGTTGTTTTTTTTAAAGATCGTATTTACTGCCTTCAATTTTTTTGCTTCTGGGGTTGTTAAATCACACAGAAAAAAAGCTGCTTGCTTGTGAGGTAATGTTATGTTGCCCCCTATATATTGTCCGGATCGAACATCATTAAATATTTCATTTAGTTTTTCTGGCGGAGTGTTTATAGCCTCATATGTGCCTGATAATTGGTGCTTGGCGATCCAGTATTTATGGATGGTTGGTGATTTTGAATGAGAAATTGGGTGGCCGATTACAAAAGCTTTTTTAGTCATTTTTTTTGCCCCGTTTAGGCCATATTTTTTAATCAATATGGGACCGTTAATAAACTGTTAACTTTGTTAATACTATTTCAATTCGGGAATTTTTGTTAAATTTATTCATATATTTTTTCAGTTGGTTTTTTACTGAAGTTTTTGAACTCACCTGTTAATTGTGTTCATAACTTATCTTATTTTTGATTTTTTTGGTCGGATATCCACATTGTTATTCTTAGTAAAGTGCATTGGCTTTTGTGTTAAATACTTAATAAAGTTTGTTTTTTGACTTAGAGATTTTTATCAAAGTTTTGTAGAAATTTTATTCACAGGCAAGTTTTGGTTTTGTTGGAATTGTTGATAATCAGTGAATTTTTTTTAATTTAGTTTTTCCAGTCCTATATAGATAATAATAGATAGAAATCTCTCTTATTAATTTCTCATTTACTTTTTTCTAAGCTAGTATCCGCTCAGATAAAATAACAAGACACATCTTCTGGATATTCAATTTGATTTTAACGTCGGTGCTTGCCATTTAAAGTGACAGATTATAAGGACCTATACGTCTTCTTTCTTTAACGAATAGTTTTCGATCCACATACCCCGCCCTTAGTTCAAATTTTTTCAATTTTACTAGATTTATCTGTTACTCCGATTTTCATATCGGTTCAGTTTTAGTATGTTTTTATTTCCTCTTTCCCTTTTTTGAAAAGTCTTGTTTCATGGTTCAATCCGCTGTTAAAAATAATTTGAAATTGCGCGAGCTTAAGGAAAAAAGTCCTGCTCAATTATTAGCTTTTGCTGATGAAAATGAAGTAGAAAACGCATCAACTTTAAGAAAACAGGAGTTGATGTTTGCAATTTTGAAAATTTTTGCAGATCGAAACATCGATATTATTGGGGAAGGGGTTGTGGAAGTTTTACCCGATGGGTTTGGCTTTTTAAGATCTCCTGATGCTAACTATCTGCCCGGTCCTGACGATATCTATGTAAGTCCTTCTCAAATAAGACGTTTTTCTCTTCGGACAGGTGATACTGTTGAGGGAGAAATTCGTTCTCCTAAAGATGGCGAGCGATATTTTGCGCTTTTAAAGGTTAATCTTATTAATTTTGAAGATCCTGAAAAAGCCAAACATACGGTGAATTTTGATAACCTAACTCCGCTTTATCCCAATGAGCGTTTAATCATGGAAGTTAACGATCCCTCTGTTAAAGATAAGAGTGCCAGAATTATTGATCTGGTAGCTCCAATGGGTAAGGGCCAGCGAGCATTGATTGTCGCTCCTCCTCGCACCGGTAAAACGGTGTTATTGCAAAATATTGCTCAATCTGTTTCCTATAATCACCCTGAGTGCTATTTAATTGTTCTATTGATTGATGAACGTCCTGAAGAAGTAACAGACATGCAAAGGTCTGTTAAAGGCGAGGTAATTTCATCTACTTTTGACGAGCCGGCTACGCGACATGTCCAGGTAACTGAAATGGTTTTGGAAAAATCCAAACGGCTGGTTGAACACGGACGAGATGTTGTAATTCTTCTTGATTCCATCACCAGGCTTGGACGCGCTTACAATACCGTTGTTCCTTCTTCTGGAAAGGTATTGACTGGCGGTGTTGATGCAAACGCTTTACAGCGCCCGAAACGATTTTTTGGAGCTGCCAGAAATATTGAAGAAGGTGGATCACTGACTATAATAGCTACTGCTCTAATAGATACTGGTAGTCGAATGGATGAGGTTATTTTTGAAGAATTTAAGGGAACCGGGAATTCGGAATTAGTGTTGGATCGCAAGATTTCTGATAAGCGTACTTTCCCTGCTATGGATATTACTAAATCTGGTACTCGTAAGGAAGAATTGCTAATCGAACCTGAAGTATTGAAAAAGATGTATGTTTTGCGACGTATTCTTAATCCTATGGGGACCGTTGATGCGATGGAGTTTTTACTTGATAAGCTGAGACAAACCAAAACTAATAGTGACTTTTTTGATTCTATGAATACGTAACTGTGGTTAAAACTGATACTATAGTTGCTCTTTCTTCTGGAAGTTTACCCTCCGGCGTTGCTGTTTTACGCGTTTCTGGCCCTCAATGTGAGTTAATTTACAAAAGTTTTTCAGTAAAGCCTTTGAAGCCGAGAGTGCTCACCTTTACTAATGTTTGTAGTTCTGTCGATGGTTCTATAATTGATAAATGCCTGGTTGTTTTTTTTAAACGCGGTGCCAGTTTTACTGGTGAGGATTGTTTAGAATTTCAATTGCATGGTTCTGCCGCTGTTGTAAGGCGAATGATTAGCGAAATTTTAGAGATTGAAAATGTTCGGCTGGCTGATGCCGGAGAATTTACACGTCGCTCTTTTGATAATGGATTACTTGATTTAAGCGGTGTTGAAGGATTAAGTGATCTTTTGAGGGCTGACACCGAAAGTCAGCGGGTTCAAGCTATCTCTCGTGCATTTGGTGGCTTTGAGGCGATTGTTAGCGGTTGGCGCGATCAGTTAATTGCTATCTTGGTTATCGTTGAAGCAGAGCTGGATTTTTCTGATGAAAGTGATGTAGGAACTCTGGATATTGATGATCTTATTTTGAGAATTGAAGCTTTTAAAGAATTAATTCATGCCAGCTTCAGGAATTTTGATCTTGGAAGAATTATTAGCGATGGGCTAAGAGTGGGAATTGGTGGGCTGCCTAATGTGGGTAAATCCAGTATCATTAATCAAATTGCAAAATCTGAAGTTTCCATTGTTACTTCAAAACCTGGCACCACTCGTGATATTGTTGAGATCAGAGTTGATATTGATGGTCAATTGGTGATTTTTTCTGACAGTGCTGGAATTCGACATTCCAGAGATGAAATTGAGATGGCTGGTGTTGAGCGTGCGCATACCATGTTTGAAAATAGCGACATCGTGTTATGGGTTAGCGCGCCTGATGTTGATGGAAGTGACATTGTGCCTGAGATGTCTGCTCCTGTTTTGCATGTGTCTAATAAAGAAGATATTGGCGCCTGTTCTGGGGCGGATTTGAATGTTAGTGCTTTGAATAGTGATATGAGTGATATTACTGATGCCATTATTTCTCGGGTTTATACAGGTGATGTGGATCGCTCGAGTTTAGTATTTAGCCGGGAACGCGACCGAAATGCTCTTAACCAAGCCAATTCGATTTTATCTTCTGTTTTGGACTTTTTATCTGCTTCCAAAGACCTAAGAGATTTAGAATTGGTTGCTGAAGATTTACGGCGAGTATCTTTTGTATTAGAACGATTGCTTGGCAAAATCGATTCTGAGGTTTTGTTTGATGAATTATTTTCCGGTTTTTGCATCGGAAAATAACAACATACCGTTCGGTCTGTTCTTCCCACGTTAATTGATTCACGTGAAACATTAAGTCCCAATACCGGCAAGGAAATTCTTTGAAATCATATGATGTTATCATTGTTGGCGGAGGTCATGCAGGGTGTGAAGCAGCAGCAGCAGCAGCGCGCCTTGGTGCAAACACCCTGCTCATCACTCACAAAATCTCAACTATTGGCGCTTTGAGTTGCAATCCAGCCATAGGCGGTTTGGGCAAAGGGCACTTAGTCCGGGAAATTGATGCACTAGACGGCCTTATGGGCAGAATCGCTGACAATTCCGGGATTCAGTTCCGTTTGTTGAACCGAAAAAAGGGACCGGCAGTTCGTGGGCCGCGAGCCCAAATCGATAGGGAGACATACCGCGATTTGATGCGGGCCGCATTACTTGAAATTGAGAACTTATCTGTTTTTGAAGGCGAAGTGGATGATATACTTGATAATGAGGATGGGTTAACCGGAGTTAAAACCCTTTGCAACAATGAGTTTAGCAGTCAGAATGTGGTGCTGGCAACGGGAACTTTTTTAAACGGTATAATTCATATTGGAGATCATTCAGCCAAGTCCGGACGTGTAGGTGACAAATCTGCGCTCGGGTTGTCCAAGCGGCTTTATTCTCTTGGTCTAAAGATGGGGAGGCTCAAAACCGGCACCCCACCTCGTTTGATCGGTGACACAATCGATTTTTCGATGTTGGCGCCACAGCGTGGTGATGACCTGCCTGAACTGTTTTCCTTTTTAAGTGACGCCCCACAACTTGTTCAAATACCATGTTATATTACCAGCACAGTACCTGACACCCACAAGGTGATATCAGATAATCTACACCTATCGGCGATCTATAGTGGTGATATAGTTGGCACTGGCCCGCGCTATTGCCCTTCAATTGAAGATAAAATTGTTAGATTTACTGAAAAAAGCAGTCATCAGGTGTTTTTAGAGCCCGAGGGACTTGATGGAAAAACTATTTATCCAAATGGAATTTCTACATCTTTACCACAGGAAATTCAGTTGCAATTTTTGCGCACCATGCCGGGTTTACATGAAGTTGAGATAAATCAGGCTGGGTATGCAGTTGAATATGATTATGTCAGCCCAATTGAGCTAACGCATTCATTACAACTAAAACGACTGCCCGGACTCTTTCTTGCTGGTCAAATTAATGGAACTACAGGATATGAAGAGGCTGCAGCCCAAGGATTAATCGCAGGTGTAAACGCCGCCTTGAGATCCAGGAATAGTGGTGAATTTATATTGTCGCGGACCCAAAGCTATATCGGGGTTATGATCGATGATCTTGTATCAAGGGGAGTTACTGAACCTTATCGAATGTTTACATCGAGAGCTGAGTTTCGGCTTCATTTGCGGGCTGATAATGCTGATCAGAGATTGAGTGAAATCGCTGACAAAATTGGGTTACTTTCCAAACGGCGAATGGATGTTTTTGCTGAAAAAAACGTGCAATTACAATCCGGTACGAAGATATTAAGCGATCTATATATATCACCAACCCGCGCTGCTGATGTTGGTATCGAGATGAGTTTGGATGGCAAAATGCGTTCCGCTTACGAGCTTTTATCGTATCCTGGTGTTAAAATTGAACAGGTTAGTAATATCTGGCCAGAATTGAATTCGATTGCCCCTAAAATATTTGAACAGCTTGCGGTGGATGCACGTTATGCTCCATATCTGGAAAGACAACGCCACGATATTGCAGCAGTTATCCGTGATGAAAACAAGCTAATTCCGGTTGGGCTTGATTATGGTGGTATTTCTGGCTTGTCTGGTGAGTTGATGGAAAAACTTGGTAGGCTCAAACCTGCAAGTATCGCTCAGGCACAAAAAATTGAAGGAATAACGCCAGCTGCTATTATTTTGATTCTTTCGGCTATAAAGCGCCAATCACCCGATGTTCGGCCTGCAATACCTAAAAGAGCGTGATGAATGCCTGATGATTTAGAAAGCACTATCCTTGTGGATACTTCGAATATCACTGATGTGAGCCAGCCTGATCTTGAAAAGTATAAAAAGCTGTTGATAAAGTGGCAAAAGGTGCAAAATCTTGTTTCACGTGAAACACTGGGCGATGTTTGGCAGCGACATTTTGCTGATAGCTTGCAATTATTGGACTATATTCCGAAAAATACTACCAAAATTTTGGACATTGGCAGTGGAGGTGGGTTTCCTGCTATTCCTCTGGCAATTGCATTGCGCGATAATTCGACAGTTTTTCACTTGCTGGAGGCGAACAGGCGCAAGGTATCGTTCTTGCGTGCAGTTTCGAGGGAGCTTGATCTCGGTTTGAATGTGCATGGCAGCCGGGCAGAACATGTGGATCCGACTGAAATTGGACCTATTGACGTTATCACCTCTAGGGCAACGGCACCTTTGAGCAGGTTGTTGGGGTTGGCACTACCATTTTGGAATGAGGATACAGTTGCAATATTTCACAAAGGGCATGAATTCAGTGCAGAACTTAGTGAAAGTCGTGCTAATTGGTGCTTTGATGTGGTAAGAAGGGTTAGTAAAGTAGATGTGTCCGGCGTAATTTTAGAAATCAGGCGACTGAAGTCGCGGTAGCAGGCAGTGTTCGGGCGCTTGAGTTTAACCAAATTTAGCAGTCCTTTGCCGAGTGACTGGCTGATTAGCTTATGGAGGCTGGGTTGGGAGTGCGGATTCTTACTTTGGCCAATCAAAAAGGCGGTGTTGGTAAAACAACAACTGCTATTAATCTGGCAACAGCCCTGGCCGCTATTGGTGAGCGGGTTCTAATTGTTGATGTTGATCCTCAGGGAAATGCATCTACAGGTATGGGGATATCGCGCCAGGCTCGCTCGGTGTCGGCTTATGAGTTGCTGATGGGTGAATCTCGAGTTGCTGATGCTATAATTCCCAGTTCTGTGCCGGGAGTTGCGTTGATTACTTCTACTATGGATCTTTTAGGTGTTGAGCTGGGTATCGCCAATGAGCCTGACAGGGCGTTTCGTTTACGCTCTGCACTGAATGATATGGCTGATGCGCGAATTGACGGGCAGCCAATTACCTATGTACTTATTGATTGCCCTCCATCGCTTAATTTACTGACCATAAATGCTCTGGCAGCAGCGGATGCGGTTTTGGTTCCTTTGCAATGCGAGTTTTTTGCACTGGAAGGGCTAAGTCAGTTGTTGCAGACCATTGAGCAAATAAGAAATACTTTGAATAGCAGGCTGCATGTGCAGGGCATCGTCATGACGATGTATGATAAGCGTAATAAATTATCAGAACAGGTATTGCTGGATGTGCGCGAAGAAATGGGCGATTTGGTGTATCCTACGGTGATTCCAAGAAATGTGCGGTTGTCAGAAGCTCCATCTTATGGAAAACCTGCCCTGCTATACGATCTTCAATGTGCTGGTAGTCAGGCCTATTTACGTTTGGCGACCGAGGTAATTAAACGAGAACGCCAGCTAAGTGCGGCATGAGGTAATAAAGTGAACCAAAAATCAGGCAGGGCAGAAAAACCCAGTAGGCTTGGGCGCGGACTTGCGGCCCTAATCGGAGATGTAGCGCCCATTGATGGGCCGCGCGTATCTGGATCGGTTGATGGTAAGCGGCTTCCGGTTGATTTCATCATTGCAAACCGACGTAATCCCAGAAGTGATTTTGATCCACAGCAATTGGAAGAACTGGCGAATTCAATTCGCGAAAAAGGGGTAATGCAACCTTTGCTGGTCAGACCAACCGGTGGTGATCCTGATACTTATGAACTTATTGCAGGGGAGAGGCGCTGGCGGGCAGCGCAGGCTGCTGGTTTGCATGAAGTTCCGGTAATTATCCGGGATGTGGATGATAAAGAAGCTCTTGAGCTTGCTATAATTGAAAATGTTCAAAGAGCCGACCTAAATTCTATAGAAGAAGCAATGGGATATGGGGAGCTTATGAGCGAGTATTCTTATACTCAAAATGATTTGGCTCAGGTTATTGGTAAAAGTCGCTCCCATGTTGCAAATACGTTGAGACTGCTTCGTTTACCTGATGATGTGAAAAAAATGCTGGCCAGTGGTGATCTTACCGCTGGACATGCGCGTACATTAATCACTGCAGATGATCCATCGCAATTGGCGAAAAAAATAGTGAGCCAAGGTCTCTCGGTGAGGCAAGCGGAAGTTCTAAATCAAAAGCGCAAGGATGCATCGGGCAAGAAGCCTTCTTCACAACCAGAAAAAAATAACGATACGATGGCTCTTGAAAAAGAACTTTCGGACTTTTTGGGTTTGAGCGTTGCAGTAAAAGACAAGGGCGGTAGCGGAAAGCTGGAGATCCGCTACAAAAACCTTGAGCAGCTTGATGCCGTTTGTCATAAATTGCGAGCTGCGGGTTAATCGGTAGCGCTCTGGCTAAAATTTTTGCGATTTTGAAAAGAGTTTGGGTATTTGCGATAATTCGCAAGGCAATGTATGCGCTCTTATCTAATAAAATTATCGCCTCGCCGCCGCAACACAAATTCCTAAAAATGCCCGTCTGACTATTACTTGTGCAATGGGACCGTTTTGGCGAGAGGTCAATGTAGCATCGAGCAGGCGTTGAATTGCATTGCTCAGGGAATTCTGTGACCAGCTCCGCAACTGAACCTCTATAGCGTAATTTCTTGAAAAATGTGGCTTGGGGTAAGTTTGTGAAAGAGCGCTTGATGGATTTATACCATGGTCAATTTTTGCTCGCACAGTTCTTAGAAACATGAAATGTCGAGATCCGGCGGCTAATACCATCTGTGCATCCAGACCAGCAACAAAAGCGCTATCTAAAGTTTTTTCCAGGTTTTGCACATTGCCTGTTCCTGCTGCATCAAGAATTTTGTCGATAGCGACCATGGAGTTATCGCCGCATAAATCCTGCACGTCTCCCAGCGTAATTTGCTTACTCTGAAGGGCAAAATTATGCAATTTTTCTAATTCTCTGCGGGTGATGTCGCGATCATTTCCTAATATGCTTGTCAAATATGAAATTGCTTCAGGGCTTGCGACAATGTTTTTGTCATTAAAGGACTTTTCAATTAGCTCCTTTAGTGACCTGGCATCATCTGAAAAGCATGGCAGGGCCCACGCATTGTCTTCGCTTTCCATTAACATTCGAAGTTTATCGCGTTTGGTAAGATTTGCTGCCTGAATGACGATGGTTGCCAATAGTTGTGTTTTAAGCAGTTCTTCAAGCACAGGAACAAGGTTTTTATTTCCCCCGCGAATACGAATTACCGGATTGGACCCAAACAAAGATGTGGTGAGTGCTTCAACGGCAAGTCTTGATGGTTCTGCTTCCAGCTCTGCCATATCCAGAACTATGATATCGGAAGAAGAAACTGAGCTGGAATTGTTATGCTCATCGCCACTGCCCAGCAAGAGCATACTTCGCTCGTGAATTAGGCCGGCATCACTGCCGTAAACAAGATAAACACCTGATTTTATTGGTTTTTTTCGGACGAATTGCTCTACCTGATAGGCTTTTAATGCTGTCATCGTTGTGATTGAGCGGATAGGACACCGATCAGTGTAAGTCTAATGGTCTGGGCCAGCTCGCGGGCAG
>CAZMVQ010000006.1:3906-6743 GCA_964569865.1 uncultured Devosia sp. | reverse complement strand
TCAAGACGGGTATTGGCAGAGGCAAATTCAAGGTTGAATGCTGTATTGTTTTGATCTGGATTTGAATAAACAGGCGAAAAGGTACAGGCGGATAAAATCAAAGACAAAATTATCCAAATTGAAATTTTTGAAAACCTGCCGGCAATCGCAAAAATGTTAACTCTACTAGATGACAACATTTACTATCCTATTCGCAACAATAATGATTTTTTTGGGTGCCTTACCTTCCAGTATACGCGATACCGATTCAAGATTTAAGGCCTTTTCCTCAACGATAGAATTGGGAGCATCAATAGGGACATTGATCTCGCCGCGTCTTTTACCATTCACTTGAATGGGCATTATTACATTTTCTTTCACCAAAAGCGAGAGATCAACCTCGGGCCACGGCGCATTGCAGACCAGTTCTTTTTTTCCAATCAATTTCCAGCACGTTTCTGCCAAATGGGGCATGAATGGCGAAAACAACAAAATCAGATGCTCCATGCCAACCCGAAGGGCACTAATTTTATCTCCTGTAGGATTAGCTTTTACCAATGGCAAGAATTTGGCGAAGGCATTGGCTAGCTCATAAATATGAGCTATGGCGCGATTAAAGCGAATTTGTTCCAATTCTTCGCTGACGATTTTAGTTGTAGAATGGACCTGCGCTAAAAACCGGCGAGCTTCATCATTAGAACTTTGAGTTGGTTTCGGTGCCTGTTGGCAAATTTCCATACTATCATTGATAATTTTAAATAGTCGCTGCACAAAACGGGAGGCACTTTCGATACCAGCTTCACTCCATTCCACATCCCGCTCGGGGGGAGAATCAGAAAGTACAAACCATCTGGTGGCATCTGCACCATAAGCATCAAGAGTATCCTGAGGGTCGATACCGTTCAGCTTTGATTTCGACATTTTTTCAACGGCGCCAATTTCAACTTTTTCGCCGGATTTAATGTGCTTGGCAACCCGTTTGCCTTCGCTTGTTTCTACAAAAACATCTTCGGGGCTTATCCAGTTTCCCTCTCGGTCTTTATAGGTTTCGTGGGTAACCATGCCTTGAGTGAAAAGGCCCAAAAAAGGTTCTTTGATTGCAAGGTAACCGGTTTTATTAAGAGCGCGAGTGAAAAATCGTGAATAGAGCAGGTGCAATATTGCATGTTCCACCCCCCCGATATATTGGCCAACGGGAAGCCAGCTATTTGCGATAGCTGGAACTATGGGTGAATTTGATTTGGGGCTGGTAAAGCGGGCAAAATACCATGAAGAATCAACAAATGTATCCATAGTGTCGGTTTCACGACGCGCTTCGCTTCCACAGGTTGGGCAGTCAACAATTTTCCAGCTTGGGTGATGGTCGAGAGCATTTCCCGGTTTGCTCAAATCAACACTGTCGGGAAGGCGAACCGGTAGATCGCTATCGGGCACTGGCACCTGTCCACAATTATCGCAATGGATAATTGGGATTGGACAGCCCCAAAACCGCTGGCGGGAAATTCCCCAATCTCGCAACCGATAATTTGTCTGCTTTTCTCCCCGGGGTTTTCCGTCAAGTTCCATTTCGCCAAGTCGAGAAGCAATTTCTTCAAACGCCTGACCAGAAGTCATATCATTTAAAAACTCGGAATTGAGCATAATTCCATCACCGGAATAGGGTGTGTCAGAAATTGTAAAATCTTTAGGGTCGGCATCAGCGGGCATTACCACGGGAATTACTTCAAGATCATAGGCGCGGGCAAAGTCCAGATCTCTTTGATCGCCAGAAGGACACCCAAAAATTGCACCGGTGCCATAATCCATCAAAACAAAATTTGCCACATATACGGGCAGGGTCTTATTTTTGATAAACGGGTGTTTCACGTGAATCCCAGTATCAAACCCTAACTTTTCCATAGTTTCCAGCGTAACAGCGCTAGTTCCTTTGGATTGACAGGCTTTAATAAACTTTTGCAATTCTTCATTACCGGGGGCCGCCGCACTGGCCAAAGGGTGATCTGGCGCAACCGCCATGAAAGAAGCGCCAAAAATTGTGTCCGGTCTGGTTGTATAGGTTTCAAGTTCGCTAAATCCAGCGGGAGCACTGCTTTTACCCAGTTCCCAACGAACCAACATGCCCTCAGATTTTCCAATCCAATTGCGCTGCATGGTGCGGACTTTTTCAGGCCATTGATCTAGATCATCAAGTGAGTTCAATAGATCTTCGGCAAAATCTGTGATCTTGAAAAACCATTGAACAAGCTCTCGCTGTTCCACCAAGGCACCAGAGCGCCAGCCCCTCCCGTCAATAACCTGCTCATTGGCTAGCACAGTAAGGTCAACAGGGTCCCAATTAACCTTGGATTTTTTTCTGGTAATCAAATCGGCATCGAGAAATTTTATAAACAAGCGTTGTTGTTGTTCATAATAATCAGGGTCACAGGTGGCAAATTCTCTGGACCAGTCAATGCTTAATCCCATGGACTGCAATTGGGTGCGCATGGTGGCAATATTGTCATAGGTCCATTGTTTTGGATGAGAGTTGGATTTTTTGGCTGCGTTTTCAGCAGGCAAGCCAAAAGCGTCCCAACCCATAGGATGTAGCACTGCTTTTCCCAACGAGCGGTGATAGCGGGCCACCACATCGCCCATGGCATAATTTCGCACATGGCCCACATGCAATTTGCCAGAGGGGTAGGGAAACATTTCCAGTACATAATAGCGCTCGCGTTCATCTTCGTCGTCAACCTCAAAAACCTGACCTTGAGACCAGGCATGTTGCCATTTAGGCTCCGTATCCTTGGGGTTGTATCTTTGGGCGGGGGCGGCATTTGAAGCGGGCTTTTTATTCACCGGTACATCCTGAATACTAATTT
>CAZMVQ010000006.1:0-3806 GCA_964569865.1 uncultured Devosia sp. | reverse complement strand
ATAATTAGTCCTTGAAAAGAACCAAAGATATCTCAATATGCTGACCATCACCAGAATTTTGGAAGCAGGTCAACATTGACTTTTGAACAACTATCAGAACAAACGGCAGAACAAAATTATAAACTGGTCTGTTCTCGAGTAAAAAAAGCTCACGAGCGCTTTGATAAAGGTAGCTCGCTTCCAGCTATTATAGCGGTTTCAAAAACTCAGACATCGGAAAAAATTGAAGAATTGCTGGCTTTAGAACATCGGTTGTTTGGGGAAAACCGTGTTCAGGAAGCTTTGGCAAAGTGGCCTGATTTGCTGGAAAAATATCGGGACGTCGAATTGCATCTTATTGGTCCTTTGCAAACCAACAAGGTTAAGGATGCCCTTAAAATATTTTCCACTATTCAAAGTCTGGATCGGGAAAAGCTGGCGAAAGCCCTGGCTCAGGAAATAAAAAAAACCGGGAAAAATATTAGCTGCTTCGTTCAGGTAAATTTAGGTCAAGAAAATCAAAAAGCGGGCATTGAACCAGAAGGTGTCGTAGAGTTCGTTAAAAACTGTCGGGAAAAATATAATCTGAACATTGTCGGGTTAATGTGCATTCCACCTTTTGGGGAAGCTGCCGGGCCATATTTTGCGAGGTTGAAAATATTGGCAGAGCAGGTAGAGGTCAAATATATGTCCATGGGAATGAGTGCCGATTTTGAAACTGCCATCGAAATGGGTTCAACTCATGTAAGGGTGGGCACGGCATTGTTCGGGTCCAGAAAATAAGAACGCTTGCAATTGGATCGCAATATGGGAAGTGCTGTGAACATATTAATGGTAAATAAGTATAACGCGCTTGTGAGTGGTAGTTGTGAATGCTCCCACCTAAACTTGTCAGATGAAATTGAGACAACTTATCTAATTTGAGGATTGTGAAATGAACAAGCGACATTTGTTTTTGGTAGATGATGATGAAGAGTTGCGCCAGACTCTGGTTGATCAGCTATCTCACTATCGCGAATTTACGCTTAGTGAAGCGGGAACGGCTTCTCAGGTTTTGGAAAAGGTTGGAGACAAGCATGTAGATCTGATGATCCTAGATGTGGGATTGCCGGATATGGATGGGCGCGAGACCGTTAAAATTCTACGGGATAAGGGATTTGCAAGCCCAATATTAATGCTTACGGGACATGATAGTGATTCCGATGAAATTTTGGGTCTGGAATCCGGTGCCAATGATTACGTCACAAAGCCGTTCAGATTTTCAGTGTTGCTGGCACGCATTCGAGCCGCGCTGCGTCAACATGATCAAAGTGAAGATGTGGTGTTCACTATCGGGCCTTATAGTTTTCATCCGGCGGCAAAAACCCTTGAAATGGCAGACGGTGGAAAAATTCGTTTAACTGACAAAGAAACATCAATTCTTAAATTTCTTTATCGTCAGGGCGCAAAAACCATCTCCAGAGATATTCTGCTTCAAGAAGTTTGGGGATATAATAATCGGGTAACAACTCATACCCTTGAAACGCATATATATCGCTTGCGACAAAAAATAGAGCGGGATCCTTCCAATGCGCGCTTGCTAGTAACAGAAGAAGGTGGTTATCGTCTGGTTCCATAGGAATACAGATAAAAATAGCAGGAAAAAATTAAAACATGCAACTGGATGATACGGCGCATATTCTGGGCAATGCAGAATTTTTTTCCATCTGCAGTCTTGAGCAAAGGCGCATGCTCGCTTTCGCTAGTGAATGGGTCAGGTTTAAAGAAGGTGATATTTTGTTCAAGGCGGGACAGGTGGCGCCGGGGGCCTATGTTTTGATTTCAGGCGAACTGATTTCAACCCAAAAAGACATTCCGAGCGGAAAACCCATTATTGTTACAGACCCTGGAACCGTGATCGCAGAATTAGCACTTATTGTGAAACATCCGCGCCGTGCAGATGTGGTTTGCAAAACAGATGTTCAATTGCTGATGGTACCAAGATCCGCATTCTCAAAAATAATGCAGCAATTTCCTGAAATTGCGATTAAAGCAGAAGCTATGGTTCGCTCTGACATTTCCAAATATATCTCGACCATTGAAGGGGCGGTAAAACTTTCCAACGCTAAAAAATAATATTGCCTGTTGGCTGGATAATGACATGACCCGATAGAATGGAAATCTGAAGCATTAAAAAAATTGCGCTATTACCGGGACATGATCTGAGGGTTTCTCTCCCCAGCCCCGTGCATCTCGCAAGATCTGAGCATTTGTGGAATTAGTGGCAATATCCGGGGTCGCCCAGATATGATCAAGTCGTCTTCCCTTGTCAGATGTGTCCCAATTTTTAGCCCGATAAGACCACCAAGAATAAAGTTTGTTTTCGAGTGGAATATGCTTTCTGACGAGATCAACCCAATTGCCACTCTTTAGAATAGCGTCAAGCTTTTCTGTTTCTATTGGAGTGTGAGAAACAACCTTTAACAATTGCTTGTGGCTCCAGACATCGTTCTCGTGGGGTGCAATATTAAAATCACCGACAATTACCTGACCGGCAGAAAAGCTTTTATCGGTAAACCAGTTATGCATTTCATCAAGAAATCCAAGTTTGTGTTCAAATTTTTCATTGATATCCGGGTCAGCTACATCGCCTCCGGCCGGTACATAAAAATTATGCACAGTGAGAGACTTTCCTTCAAATTCTACCTGGGCAGAAATATGCCGGGCATCGAGTTTTTCGCAAAATTGTCTGTTGGAAATTCTGGTTAGAGGCAGCCGCGAGATAGTTGCCACGCCATGATAGGCCTTTTGACCATTAACTGCATGGTGGGCGTAACCGGCATCTGCAAAAACCTGAGCGGGAAATTGCTCGTTCATACACTTGATTTCCTGCAGGCATAAAACGTCCGGCTTAAAGCGATCCAGAAAATCAACAACCATTGGTGCACGCAGGCGCACGGAATTAATATTCCAGGTGGCAATAGTTAAAGGCATTTAAATAAGTCCTACAAAGGAGAAAATTACCTATTGGGCAACAGAGCGGTAATTGGGATTTATGTAGAAAAACGATCTAGGAATTTCAACGTCTTTAACAACGTCATAAATTGAAAAAGTTAATTCAGAACCGTCGGGTTCAGTTAATGTCCATTGCCAAAGCTCTTTGGATTCAATTTCAAATATCAGCGCTACTTCAACAGTACCAAGCGGGCTTTCGTCAAAAAGGGTAATGGAGATAAAAGTATCGGTCATCACCACGTCTGAAATGTTGCCGTTTAAAAAATCGATCTCATCGGTGAGAAACTGGCGCAGGGGAACTTTATCCTGAGGGTAAACATATTTTGTCTCTTCCTCGCGATTAAGAATATAAAACCCCCGGCCCACGGAAACTATTTCTTCACGAGAAGGGGGAGCATAGCGAAAGCGAATTTTGTTGGGGCGTACAAGATAAAAAGTCCCCTCCAGCCTTCCGCCCGCAGAATCAATCTGAAGGAAACGTCCGGCCATGGAACCAATAGCCGAATTAAAAATCCCGATTTCCCGGATTAATTCTTCTTCTTCGAGGGTTAAACTGTTTTCAAGTGCGATTGCGTTGGGAGTTAAACCAACCAATAGACTCATCAGAATGAACAGACGCCTGATCATATCAGTTCTCCGCTTGTGGGGTCGTTTATTATAATCACTAGAATCATTTGTGAATAGTTTAGACCATTTAATGGTTTGCTGGAATCAATTCTGTTTGACGGTTGCGAGATGAAGAAAGCCCCGTTGCCAAACAGTTTTAAAGAAGCGACTACTTAGGGTCAGGACCTATTAAATTCATCCATTCTGCGCCGCTAGATTTTGGTTCT
>CAZMVQ010000005.1:48793-59206 GCA_964569865.1 uncultured Devosia sp. | reverse complement strand
CGCAAAGTCAAAAGTTCATCGCGAGATCAAAAAATTTCACAAAGACAGGGATTATATCGGGGCTAAAGCCCCTCATCGAAACCGTTAAGCTCGTTCCTCGCCAAGCTTGTTTTCGAACCCAGCCTTATCAAGGCTAAGATTTCGTCTCACCATCCTTCTGCCAAGCGAGCGAAGAGCGAGCCGGCCAACTTTTTGGCCGCCCCATTGGAGCCGCGAGTGAAACGAGTTGGCGCGAGATATATAAAATGGCGGAGAGACAGGGATTCGAACCCTGGGAACGCTCGCGCGCTCAACGGTTTTCGAGACCGCCCCGTTCGACCACTCCGGCACCTCTCCGCATCTTGGGTCAACCAATATCAGACCGGCTGCCCATAGCGCGCGCTATATTGCATAAGCCAATCCTCCTCGCAACAAATACTTGACTCTTGACCCATTTGCCAACATAACCGCCTCAAGTTCGCGTGCCGGAGTTTTCGGCGCGTATTTTCGTTTGATAAAACCGCAGTTCGAGGCCCGAACAAGAACTAAATTTTTGTTCAAAAAAGCCCGCCGATGCTCATTTTATATTGAGTAGATAGCGGCGCCACAGAGCGCGACAATAACAGGACCGGATTTTACCGGCAGGTATAAAGATATGTTCGCGATTATTAAAACCGGCGGCAAACAATATAAAGTCGCCGCTGACGACATTTTGCAAATTGAAAAACTCGATGCTCAGGCTGGAGAAACCATCACCTTTGATCAGGTGTTGATGCTTGGTAGTGGAAGCGATGTCACCATTGGCTCCCCTTTGGTTGAAGGCGCAACCGTTGTCGCAGAGCTGGTTGAGCAGTTCCGCAACAAAAAAATCATTGTATTCAAAAAGAAGCGCCGTAAAAAATATCGCCGCACCCAGGGCCACAGACAAAATCTTTCTCTGGTGAAAATCACCGATATTTTAGCCGCCGGACAAAAGCCTGCCAAAAAAGCAGCAGCAAAAAAACCTGCCGCTGAAAAGGCCGAGGTTAAAAAACCTGCCGCTAAAAAGGCTGAACCAAAAACCGCAAAAACTGATTTCGTCGATGATCTTAAACTTATTTCAGGTGTTGGTCCGGCTTTGGAAAAGAAACTGCACGCGCTGGATGTCAAATCCCTCACAGACGTAGCCAAACTCACCAAAGCTGATGTGACCCGGATTGACGAGGCATTGTCATTTAAGGGTCGCATTGATCGCGACAACTGGATACAACAGGCCAAAGATCTGGTTGCCGGTAAATAAAACAAACTGGGGTCAAGCCCCTGAAAATCAAAAAGTTCTAAAGGCGTTTGAAAAATGGCACATAAAAAAGCAGGCGGTTCATCCCGCAACGGACGCGATACCGCAGGTCGGCGTCTTGGTGTTAAAAAATTCGGCGGCGAAATCGTCGTTCCCGGCAATATCATCATTCGCCAGCGTGGCACAAAATGGCATCCGGGCGAAAATGTTGGCATTGGCAGAGATCATACGATTTTTGCTTTGGTTGATGGCAATGTGGCGTTTTCCACCCGTCGTGGCGGAAAAACCTTTGTGTCTGTTGACCCGGCAGGTTCACCTGAAAAAGTAGCTGCAGAATAACGGTTGGGATTTTAAAAAACACCTGCCGGCGAAAACAAGCTCCCCGGCAAGGATTTTTAACTCATAATCCAAAAATTCTTTAAGGGGAGCCGGTAAAAGCCAGCTTCCCTTTAATTTTGGATGGATGTCATGACTAAACTAAACATCACAGCAAAAATGCCCGATACGATTACAACGGATCGCCTGTTTTTGCGCGCGCCCGATCTCAATGATGCCAAAGCCCTGCAAGTTCTGGCCAACAACAAAACCATACACGAATTTTTAGCCCGGTTGCCCCACCCTTTTACTATTGATCATGCGCTGGATTTCATCAACAATATCGCCCGCCGAGACGAAGAACACTCCTATGCTATTACAAATAAAAACACTGATTTAATCGGAATTATGAGTTTGCATTTTAAGAGTGACGAAATGCTGGAACTGGGCTATTGGCTGGGCGAGCCTTTTTGGGCAAAAGGCTATGCAACCGAGGCGGCAAACGGCGTGCTTGGTGCAGCCTTAAAGTCTGGTATCAATAAAATCTTTGCCCACGCCATTGAACAAAACACCGGTTCAATCAAAGTATTGAAAAAGGCCGGATTTGAAGAAATATCAACACAAATTGATGATTGTGGGCAGCACAAGGGCGTAAGCGTAACCCAATTAGTATGGCACGCTAAACCTTGACCGCCACCCTGTTCGAGGGGACCAAAACACGATATTAGGGTCCAGACCCTGAACATATAATTAGCAAACAGTTTGCTGACCAGATAAAAAAGCAGCCGCAAAATGAAATTTCTTGATCAGGCCAAAATATTTATCAAATCGGGCAATGGCGGCGGTGGATCCGTGGCCTTTCGCCGGGAAAAATATGTGGAGTTTGGCGGCCCGGCCGGGGGTAATGGCGGGCGCGGCGGCGATGTGATCGTTGAATGTGTCGACGGGCTGAACACCCTGATTGATTATCGCTACATGCAACACTACAAGGCTGATGCCGGTGTTGGAGGCATGGGTAAAGACCGCACAGGCCCTAACGGAGATCACATAGTTTTAAGGGTGCCCGTTGGCACTCAGGTTTTTGAAGAAGATAATGAAACCCTGTTGGCGGACTTTACCGCAGTGGGTCAAAAAATCATTTTACTGACCGGCGGCAATGGTGGATTTGGCAACGCCCATTTCAAAACTTCATCCAATCAAGCCCCCCGCCATGCCAACCCCGGCCTGCCCGGAATTGAAAAATGGATTTGGCTACGCTTAAAACTCATTGCCGATGCCGGTCTTGTGGGCCTGCCCAATGCGGGAAAATCCACATTCTTAAGCTCGGTTTCCGCCGCCAAGCCAAAAATTGCCGATTATCCTTTCACCACCCTGCATCCAAATCTTGGGGTGGTACGCATAGGGGAAAAAGACTTTGTGCTGGCCGATATCCCCGGCCTTATCGAGGGTGCCCACGAGGGGGCAGGCATAGGCGACAGATTTTTGGGCCATGTGGAACGGTGCGTGGTCAATGTACATCTGATTGATGGCACATCGGATGACGTGGTGGCCTCCTATAAAACCATTCGCGCCGAACTTAACGCCTATGGAAACGGCCTTGCCGACAAAAAACAAATTGTCGTGCTTAACAAGATCGATGCGCTAACCGATGAAGCAATCGAAGAAAAACTCGCCGCCCTAAGACCGGTGATCAAGGGCGAATTGCTGGCCGCCTCCGCCGCCTCCAAAAAAGGTGTCGAACAGGTGCTTTTTGCCATCGTTAGAGCGCTGGACCAAAAAAAACAGGATCAGATTGAGGCCGAAAAAACCCCTGAGGAAAAACAATGGTCCCCCTAAAGCAAAACCGGGTTATTCTTGGCTTTGATCGCTTAACAATTAAAGTTGGCTCGGCCCTTTTAGTTGATGCCCTAAGCGGGCAATTGCGTCAGGACTGGTTAAATTCTTTGGCCGCCGATATTTCGCGGCTTAAAAAAACCGGCATGCAAATCCTTGTGGTTTCTTCAGGGGCGATTTCTCTTGGACGCACCCTGTTGGGATTTGATGATAAATCCCTGTCTTTAACTCAAAATCAGGCCTGCGCCAGTGTCGGTCAGGTTGCTCTGTCTCAGGCGTGGCGCGATGCTTTAGCTGCAAAAAAAATTACCACCGGGCAGATATTATTAACCCCCAATATCACCGAAGAACGCCGCCATTATATTAATGCCCGCGCCACCATTCTTACCCTGCTGGAATTGGGCGCAGTGCCAATCATCAACGAGAATGACAGCGTTGCCACATCTGAAATTCGCTATGGGGACAATGACAGGCTTTCGGCCCGTGTGGCCTCAATGATCGGCTCGGACTGTCTGGTTTTACTTTCCGATATTGATGGTCTTTATACCTCCATTCCAAATCAAAATGACACGCCTGACCAAGACATTTCAAAAACAGCCACCCACCTGCCCATGGTCAGGTCTGTAACCGCTGAAATCGAAGCCATGGCCAGCGGCACCAAAAACCATCTGGCCAAAGGCGGCATGGCCACCAAGCTGGATGCGGCAAAAATCGCCACCCGTTCCGGCACTTCGATGATCATTGCCAATGGCACCAAAAACCATCCCCTTGCCGCCCTTGCATCCGGGGCAAAACACACATTATTTCCTGCCACTCAAAGCCCGGCGGCAGCCAGAAAAAGCTGGATACTGGGAACCCTAGAAATATCCGGTTCCATCCATGTGGATGATGGAGCGGCCTTAGCCATCAGCAAGGGAAAATCCTTGTTGCCGGTGGGGGTAACAAATATCAACGGCAATTTTGATCGTGGCGATGCGGTTGCAATTATTGATCCTGATAACATAGAGATTGCCCGTGGCCTGGTTTCCATGAACCAGACTGAAGCGAACAAATCCATGGGTAAAAAGAGTGAGGCCATTATGGGCTTGTTTGGCTATATGAACCGCACCGAACTTGTACATTCTGACAATCTGGTAGGCATTGAACAGGTTAATAACGGGGACCAAGATGATGAGTGATAGCAAACAAGATGTAACAGAGCTGATGCTGGATATGGGCAAACGAGCAAAAGCCGCCGCCAATGCTTTGGCAAATACTGATACTCAAGCCAAAATCAAAGCCCTGCTGCAAGCTGCCGATCAAATTGCGGCCAATGAGCAAAAAATTCTTGCAGCCAACAAAATTGATCTGGAGCGCGCCAAACAAACCGGATTAAGCGCCGCTTTCACCGATCGGCTGACACTGGACAGCACCCGTCTTGCCGACATTGTTAGCTCCATCCGTGCCATCGCTAAATTGGACGATCCCGTAGGGCAGGTTATCGATCAATGGGACGTGCCAAGTGGCCTGAACATTTCACGGGTGCGCACTCCCATCGGCGTAATCGGGATAATTTATGAAAGCCGCCCCAACGTCACGGCAGACGCTGCCGCCCTTTGTCTGATGTCAGGCAATGGAGCAATATTGCGCGGTGGCACCGATAGTTTTAATTCCGCCCGTGCCCTGCACGCCTGTTTTGTCACTGCATTAAAAAGCGCAAACCTTTCCCCTGACACTATTCAAATTGTTCCAACAACTGATCGGGCCGCTGTTGGTGAAATGCTCAAGGGACTGGGTGGAGCCATTGATGTCATAGTGCCCCGTGGTGGCAAGGGACTTGTCGGGCGGGTGCAAAGCGAAGCGCGAGTGCCGGTTTTTGCCCATCTTGAAGGCATCTGCCACATATTTGTTGATGAAAGCGCTGATCTGAAAATGGCGTGCGAAATTGTGCTCAATTCAAAAATGCGCCGTACCGGAGTTTGTGGCGCCGCCGAAACGCTGCTCGTTCATAAAAATGTCGCCAATAGCCATCTTGTGCCAATTCTTGAAACCCTAAGCAAAGCCGGATGCACAATTCATGGGGATGCAGCGGTGATTAAAGCCTTTCCCAATGCGATAACAGCAACAAAGGAAGATTGGAGCACTGAATATCTATCCCCCGATATTTCCGTGGCGCTGGTTGATGACATAGATGAAGCAATCAAGCATATCGCCACCTATTCTTCCGGCCATACCGAAGCGATAATTACTGAAAACAACTCATCAAGGGATGAATTTTTTGCCCAGGTCGATAGCGCCATTTTGCTGCACAATGCTTCAACCCAGTATGCCGATGGCGGCGAATTTGGCATGGGAGCGGAAATTGGCATTTCCACCGGCAAAATGCACGCTCGCGGACCGGTTGGAGTTGAGCAACTGACCAGTTTTAAATATCAAGTGTTGGGAGACGGGCAGTGTCGCCCCTGATGGCCCAAAAAGATATTACCAAACTACCCTCCTCTATGAGAGGGATGACAATTGGCCTGTTTGGTGGCAGTTTCAATCCCCCTCACCCCGGCCATCAGCTGGTATCGCGTCAGGTGTTAAAACGCCTTGATCTGGATGCGGTGTGGTGGCTGGTTACTCCGGGAAATCCGCTAAAAAATCATGGGGAGTTAGCGCCGCTGGCCAACAGGGTGCAGGCGGCCACAACATTGATTACCCATCCAAGGGTTAGCGCAACCGGTTTTGAAGCCGCTCGCGGATTTACCTATACTTTTGACACGCTGAAATTTTTACAGACCACATTATCAGACAGAAATTTTGTCTGGATTATGGGCGCAGACAGCTTTGCTGGTTTTCATCACTGGGAGCGCTGGCGCGAAATTGCAAACCTTGTGCCGTTGGTAATTTATAATCGCCCGGGGGCTGGATTGGATGCCCTTTCCTCGCCGGCCGCCATATATCTGAAAAAAAACCGCCTGCCCCAAAGAGCTGCAAAAACGCTTCCCTTTAGCAAACCTCCCGCATGGATATATCTAAGCGGATTGACGAGCGAAATGTCCTCGAGCAAAATCCGCCAAAATGCCCCCTTGCCTGCAAAGCCAGTTGAGCGCATATAGTGATGAACCCTTCAATTGACCGACTGTAAAAAACCTAAATGACAAACACCGCCTCAAAAGATAAATCCGGCTCCAAAGCCCCGACAAAATCAACCCCTATGATCGATATTGTTATTGAATGCCTTGAAGATGCCAAGGCCCAAGATACCATTTCCATTGATATGCTGGGCAAGTCCCCCATGTCTGATTATATGGTCATCTCCTCCGGCCGCTCCCAGCGCCATGTGGGCGCAATTGCCAACCAGCTTTCCAAGGCAATAAAAGAGGCCGGTTTTAAAACCCCGCGCATCGAGGGCCTGCCCAATTGCGATTGGGTGCTGGTGGATGCAGGCGATGTGATTATTCATATTTTCCGCCCCGAAGTGCGCGAATTCTATAATCTGGAAAAAATGTGGCAAGGTGATCTGGCTGGCGAGCAGGCGGAATAACTCCATTGATGCGTGTTGTTATAATTGCACTGGGAAAAATGAAGGATGGCCCGGAGCGTGAACTTGTTGCCCGCTATCTAAAGCGCGCCAAACCCTTGGGACGATCCCTTGGCATCAAAGATTTTGAAATCATCGAAATAGCTGAATCCAGCGCCAAATCCAGCACCACGCGCAAGCTCGAAGAAGCCAAAAAAATTCTTGCCGCCATTCCCCTCGACACCCATCTTATCGCTCTTGATGAGGATGGAACCTTTCAAACAAGCAAAAAATTTGCCTCCGCAATGGCCAACAATATCGATCAGGGCACACCATGTCTGACCTTTGTTATTGGTGGACCGGATGGTCTGGATCAATCTATACGTCATCGCGCCAAATCCATACTAAGTTTTTCACCCCTGACCTGGCCCCATCAGATTGTTCGTGCACTTTTAAGCGAACAGCTTTATCGTGCCACCACCATCCTTAGTGGACACCCCTATCACCGCTCTTAAGAGGTATCGGCAAAAAACACTTACCGGTCCTAAATCCGACCATATTGCCCCTTAATTCAAAGCCTTAAATACTCTTTCTACATTCTATGATCAGTAAAAATGACGATTTTCAAAAATGACGATTTTTCAATTTCCAGACAAGCAAAATCGACCGGCATATTTGCTGTCTTTTTTTGTTTTGACTTTATTGATATTTTTTAATTTTTCTTCAAATGCCTTGGCACAAAACTCAGCCGAGCAGGCAAGTATTGAGGCATCAGCCCAGTTAGAAGAAATTCAGAATGCCATCACTATTTCTGAGGAGCGCCGAGCGCAATTGCGCGCAGAAATTGAGGAATTTGAAGGCGATCGCAATCGTCAGAGCGCCGCCCTTATCGCTGCCGCCCAGCGGGTAAAGCTCACCGAAATTGAGGTCGATGACATCGAAAAACGCCTTAGCGTTCTTTTAGAAAGCGAAAGCCGGATCGCAGCAAGGCTCGAAAATTCAGACAGCGAAATTTCTTCCTTGCTTGCCGCCCTGCAACGTATTTCAAAAAACCCGCCTCCAGCCCTGATCATCGACCCTTCTGATGCCTTAAATTCTGCCCGCTCGGCATCCCTGCTTACCTCCATTTTACCCGAATTACGCCAGCGGGCCGAAATTATTGTCTCGGATTTGAACCAGCTAGAGGCTACAAAAAACCGGGTATTGGAAGAAAAACAACAACTTTCCGCCCGTTATTCTTCCCTGTTGGAAGAACAGTTGCGCATCGCAACCCTGATTGAAGCCAGAAAACTAGGGGTTGTCCGGGTGGGTGCCGATTTGGCCGCCGAAGAGGCATTGGCTGAGCAACTGGCAACAGAGGCAACATCTTTAGGTGAATTGGTTGATACCTTAAAACTGCGAATTGCCTCAATTTCTGAAGCGGCTGACGCAGCGCAGCAGGCAGATAACCTGCAGGGAGGTGAAAATATTTCCGCCCTAGATGCCGATTTGGTTGTTGCAGCACTGGCCAATACCGATAGGACCAACCCCGCTTTTCCCTTTGCTTCAGCCAAGGGATATTTATCTGCACCCGCTGCCGGAGTTGTGGTTATGGAATTTGGAGCAAATGACGGGTTTGGCGGCGTTGCGCAAGGCACCTCCATTCTAACCAGAGCCGATGCTCGAGTTGTTTCCCCTGCCGATGGTTGGGTTATGTATAAAGGCCCCTATTTAAGCTATGGCCAGATCATCATAATAAATCCGGGAAACGATCACACCATTCTTTTGGCGGGTCTGGATAAAATCGACGTGGATCTTGGTCAATTTATACTATTAGGTGAACCAGTGGGCACCATGGGATCACGAACAATTGGTCAAACCATCACAACAAGTGCTGGCGTCTCACGTCCAACCCTTTATATTGAATTTAGAAATCAGGATCAGGCATTGGATCCGGCCCCTTGGTGGGCTCGGCAGACGGTGCAAAACCCGGCTCAAGCGCAAGCCCAACCCCAGAGTGAATAGACCTCTCATGCACATTTCAAGTATTGAAAAATCCAATTTGGGCAAAGCAGTTTTTGCCAGATTTCCCAAAGCAAAACTCTTCGCATCAATTCGCCGGATCTCTTTAATTTGCGTTAGCTCCCTTATGCTGACACTTGCGCCCATTAATGCGCTCGCCCAGAACCAAAGCTCTGAAACACTTGAAGAATCCGTGGCTCGTAGTCCCGATGAAGTATATTCATATCTCAGGCTTTTCGGAGAAGTGTTTGATCGTATTCGCGAAGAATATGTTGATGTGCCGGACGAAAAGGAACTAATTCAAGCCGCAATTGATGGCATGCTTTCTTCCCTTGATCCCCATTCCGGCTATCTCACACCACAAAATCGCGATGCAGTAATGCAGGATACTACCGGCGAATTTGGCGGCCTTGGCATTGAATTGACCATGCAGGAAGGGGTGGTAAAAGTCATCGCCCCAATTCCTGATACCCCGGCGGAACGAGCCGGACTTCTAGCCGATGATTTTATTATAAAGCTCGATGGCAAAGCGATTTTGGGTCAGGGAATGGATGCAACTATTTCTCAAATGCGCGGCGTTGTTGGAGAACCGATTACCGTTACCGTCGTCAGGCGCGGGGTGGCTAAGCCTTTTGATGTAACCCTGAACCGCGACCGGATTCCCCTGCGTGCTGTGCGCTGGCTGATAGAAAAAGACGTGGGCATAATGCGTCTTGATGGCTTTAGCGGGCAGGCATTCCCCGGCATTCAAGACGCAATAAACGGAATTATTGAAGAACGCGAAGGCGAATTACCTTTAGGTCTGGTTCTGGATTTACGCAACAATCCGGGTGGCTTGGTTGATCAAGCTGTTCAGATTGTCGATGCGTTTTTATCTCGCGGAGCCATATTGCTAACTCGCGGACGCACCGAGCTGGAAAGCGCCCGTTATGACGCACAACCAGACGATCTGGACAAGCTGGTTGCAGACATTCCATTGATTGTTCTGATCAATGGCGGCTCGGCATCCGCTTCTGAAATTGTTGCCGGAGCATTGCAGGATCAGGGACGCGCTACCATTGTCGGAACCCGCTCTTTTGGCAAAGGCTCTGTGCAATTGATAATTTCTCTTGGTCCCAATGGTGCCATGCGTTTAACAACTTCGCGTTATTATACCCCGTCAAACCGTTCCATTCAGGCCGTAGGAATTCGCCCTGATATTGAGATTTTTCAGGACGTACCTTTGGAGTTTGAAGGGCGGGATGAAATAGTGGGTGAAGCCGCACTTGATGGTCAGATCGGCGGAGGTAGCGATGATGAGGCAACCACCGGTTCATCCGTTTTTGTACCCAGAGATCGCTCCCTTGATACCCAGCTCAACTATGCGATTGACTTAATTCTTGGCAACGAAACCAATGAAGCGTTTCCCCCCGATCCCAATGGATAGAGCGTTTTAAGGATAAGCATGCACTCGGGTCTGATCCGTAGGAGGGTCAGTTTCCAGCCTGCCGGCGTGAGGCCATAATAAAAGCCTGCCGGCGTGAGG